>CBFDAN010000017.1:0-14070 GCA_965602815.1 uncultured bacterium | reverse complement strand
GTAAATGACCCAAATGGGCAAGCTGTCTAGGTCGCCCACTTTCGTCCTCCTCCGGCCGCAGCATTTGACGCTGTGCGGTGGCCGAGAACAATAGCGTCCGAAGGCTGGTCGCCGCATGGTCGGGGCTGTGGTTCCGCATTTCTCAATGGCCGCGCCGGTACTCGCCCAGACGGACCTGTTTCTTACCGTACCGTCGTTGACCATGGGCAGCACCGTCGCCGCCTATCACCTCGAGCGTCGCGAAATACCGTTCGACCTTTCCCCGATGGGGCTCTCGCTGTTCCGCAGCGCTGCGGAGGGGCACGAGCCGGGGGTGCGGTGGTTCCTGGAGCGGGTTGCAGCCGCCTTCAGTGGGCTGGACGAGAGCCAGTAGGGGCACCCCACGCAGGCAGGCACGGCACGGGAAACGGAGCCGTGGCCACCCCCGACTGTCTGAATCGTCGAGGCGCCGTTCAGCGAGAGACCTCGACCGTCGACTCCGTGCGCCCAGATCGCCAAATACGGCACAGTAACGCTCGTTCCGCCGAGTGCTCGGGAACAGCACTTCCAGGTGCGGTCGCCAGCTGCCGGCTGCCACTCAGCGTGACCGTCGTGATGTCCCGCATGGCTCGCGCCGACCGACTCGCCTGCATCGCACGCTCGTCCTTCTGGCCGCTCGTGGATCCCATGCGCCGCAGATCGAGCGGCCCGCCTAGAATTCCTACGGAAACGTTGAATCAAAGAAAGCGTAGGTATTCCGTGCCTCGGGGTCGCCCCACCACAGAGCAGCTTCTCGCCCGCGTTGACAGCGAGGTCGGAGTTCTCCGTGATCGTTTCGGAGGGCTGCCGCACAGCCTCGAACTCGACCATGTCTTGCGCGAGATTTGGTTGCTGGAGACTCACCACTCGACAGCGATCGAAGGGAGTTCGCTGAGTGAGCAGGATGTCGTGGCGGTTGTCGAGCGCGACGAGTCCCGCGGCACTCTCGTGGAGGCGCTGGAAGTGAGGGCATACGCCGAGGCCGCCGGCTGGGTCTACGAGACCGCACCCGAGGCCCGATCCGGAATCGACCTGGCGACCGTTCGGGAAGTGCACCGCCGCGTGGTTGGGCCCGTCTGGGCGACATTCCCGCCCACAACCCGGGACAGTCCTGGCGCTCTCCGTTCGACTGGAGTGACCGTCGGAGGGGGCAGGCGTCTCCAGTTGTCGCCGGCAACGGCAGTCCAAGCCGACATGACCGACTGGGTGGCGGTCGGCAGCGAAGACTCTGAGGGCCACGTGATCGAACGGATCGCACAGCGTCACGCCTGGTTCGAGCGCATCCATCCCTTCACCGACGGCAACGGACGCGTCGGAAGACTGCTGGCCAACTGGGAGCTCGTTCACGCCGACTACCCGCCGATGGTCATCCGATCCCAGCAACGGGACCGCTACCTCCGAGCGCTCGAACGCGCCGACCGCGGCGATGCCGGCGGCCTCGTTGAGCTCTTCGCCCGGGCGGTGAGTGAATCCATCAACAGGTTCATCCTGCCTCGCCTTGCCGGTGACGCTCGTCTCGTTCCCCTCCGAGCGCTTGCGCAAGGAAGCCCATACTCGGCGGACTACCTCCGCCAGCTCGCCATCTCGGGTCGGCTCCGTGCCGTTCGTCACCGATCACTGTGGCTCAGCTCGCACGCCGCGCTCCAGGAGTACATGGACAGCCGCAGCCCCCGCGGCCGGCGGTGACTCGCGTGCACATCGCGTGCACATGAGAACCAGAAACGATGCAAAACGCTGCGGGGCGTTGAGAGGTGAAACCCCTTGTGCCATAAGGGCTTTCGCCGGATCGCCCGTGACTGCGCGACCCCTTGATCATCCCTGATAAGGATGAGGTCCCTGGTTCAAATCAGGGTGGGCCCACAGAACCGCCTGTTCACTTCGGTCGAGACCTACCCGGTCTCGCTTTCGTCCCCTGTAGATCCGCTCTCCGAAGCCACGCTGCTCACAACGAAAGCGCAACCAAGGCCCCCCACACATCTCCCCAACGCGGAGAAGGTTCAAATCCAGGTGGGCCCACAAGACCGCCTCTTCAGGAGGCCTGAGGCGACGGCATTCCGAAGCCCCACGGCTTGCAGTATCTCTTGTCGACGGCTCCAGGCCACACCCCCGAACGCTGTGAACCGAGTCATCGTCACGACCGGCGTTCTCTCCGCTGGGACGGATGACTGTCTGGACGTTCCGTCGAGCGTGGCCTTCGGCACCGGCCCTGGCGGGAAGCAGACGCTGTATGCGGTCAACATGGCCCTCACACCTGGACTTGGCACCGGCATTGGTAGCGCTCTCGTGGTCATCGACGCGGGCGTGCCCGGGTTGCCGGCGCCCTAGGGGCTCGTTCTTCTACGGGTTGTCGACATCGAGAGACCCTCCCGGCTTCGGGTTGGGGCACACAGCTCCAATCCGAAGGGGAGGCTCTCGTCGATCACGACTACTCGCTGCGGACACCGTCGACGTTCACGACGGTTCGAGTGCCTTCTCAAGAACCTCGTCGATGGTATCGACGATATGGAAGGTCATCTCTTCCCGACAGCTCTCAGGCACGTCATCGAGATCGGCCTCGTTTCGGGCTGGCAGGATCACCTCCGTGAGGCCTGCCCGGTGAGCCGCGAGCACCTTCTGTTTGACCCCGCCGATGGGCAGCACCTTGCCTTGCAGGGTGATCTCGCCGGTCATGCCAAGCGTGTTCTTCACGTTCCGACTCGACAAGAGTGATGCGAGAGCAGTTGTCATGGTGATCCCCGCCGAGGGGCCGTCCTTGGGGACGGCCCCCGCGGGAACGTGCACGTGGAATCTCCTCTTGAGGTCGGCCGGTTCGATCTCGAGCTGATCGGCGTGCGACTCGATGTATGACAAGGCGATACGCGCCGACTCCTTCATCACGTCTCCGAGCTGTCCGGTCAGTGTCAGTCCGGGGTCACCATCCATGGAGGTCGCTTCAATGAACAACACGTCGCCGCCCGCTCCAGTCACTGCAAGACCGGTAGCGACTCCTGGCACGGCGGTGCGGTCCTTGGCTTCGTCCCGCCAGACCTTGGGCTTGCCCAGGAGATCCTTCACCTTCGCCTCGTCGACCTCGACGACCTCTAGGGTGTCGCCGCCGCGCGCAATGGTGGTCGCAACCTTGCGCGTCAGCTTGCCGAGCTCTCGTTCGAGGGATCGAACTCCAGCTTCCCTCGTGTAGCGATCAACCACGGCGCTGAGCGCCTCTTCGGTGACTGTGATCTCCTCCGGTTCCAGCCCGGCGCCGCGGATCTGGCGGGGAAGGAGATGGTCCCGGGCAATTGCGACCTTCTCGAGATCGGTGTACCCATCGAGATGGATCACCTCGGTGCGGTCCAGAAGAGGTGCCGGGATCGTCTCCAACACGTTGGCCGTGGCGACGAACAACACGTCGGAAAGGTCTACGTCCAGTTCCAAGTAGTGGTCCCGGAACGTGTGATTCTGGGCCGGGTCGAGAACCTCGAGCAGGGCCGAGGAGGGGTCGCCGCGCCAGTCCGATCCGACCTTGTCCATCTCGTCCAGCAGGAACACCGGATTCATGGTCTCGCACTCGATCAGAGCTCGAACAATCCGTCCGGGACGAGCACCAACGTACGTTCGCCTGTGGCCCCGAATCTCGGCCTCGTCGCGGATGCCACCGAGGGCAACACGCACGAACTTCCTGCCGAGCGCCCGGGCAACCGACTCCCCCAACGACGTCTTGCCGACCCCCGGAGGCCCCACCAGGAGGAGAATCGCGCCCTCCCTGAGGTTCCCTGCGTTCTCCAGGCCTCGGTCCTTGCGCAGCTTCCGGACCGCCAGGTGCTCGACAATTCGTTCCTTGACGTCTGAGAGGCCCGTGTGATCGGCATCGAGGACCGCCCACGCTTCGTCCAGGTCGAGACGATCTTCGGATACCTCGCCCCATGGGATGTCGAACATGGTGTCGAGCCAGGTGCGGATCCAAGAATGCTCCGGCGATTGCTCGGACATCCGCTCCAGTCGATCGATCTCCCGTTCCACCGCCTCATGGGCTTCGTCGGAGAGATTGCTCTCCTCAAGCTTCTGCCGGTACTCGGAGGCCGCGTCGCCCTCTTCCCCAAGTTCCTTCTTGATCGCTTCGAGCTGCTGACGGAGCAAGTAGTCGCGTTGAGACCTGTCAATCCGCTCGGTTGCGCTGTCGCGCACCTTCTTTCGGAGCGTCAGGTCGGCCAGCACCTCACCCATCCACGACATGAGTTTGCCGAGCCGCTCACGGATGTCGAGCGTTTCGAGCAATTCGATCTTCTGCTCAAGAGAGAGGTCCGGGGAATACACCGCCAGGTCGGCCAACTGGCTCGGATTCTCGATTCCGAGAACCCGCTCGGCCACCCCGCTCATCCCACGCTGGTCCAGCACCTCACTCACAACGGCTCGATATTCACCGACAAGATCGTCGAGCGCTTCGTCGTGGACATCAGCCTCCGGGTACTGCTCGGCCTCAACCCAGAGTGCCCCGTGCTCGTCGGTTCGGCCGGCGCCGACCCGCGCCCGGGCAAGGCCTTCGACAACGACGTTGCCGCCGTCCCGATCCCGGATCTGCGCAACGGTGCCGACGCTGGCGTAGTCACCGTTCACTTTCGACACCAGCAGCATCAATCCATCGGACTCTTCGGCAGCGGCTACCGCCGTCGTTGATTCGTCTGTTTCGGTTCTCAGCGTGACCACCATGTGGGGGAACACAACCCCGTTGCTAAGTGGTAGTACCGGAAGGGTGAGTTCTCGGGTTGTCGCCATACAAGCCTCGCTCCTTGTTGTGGTTAGTCACCGTCCAACCCCGAGGGTGCACTCGGTATTCCCAACTGGAGCCCGAGTTGATAGCGGTATACTCAGATTCCTGTCGAGAGGTGCGCTCAGCATTGGGGTCCACGAGTTGAAAGAGCACAGCCACACAATCCTCGTTGGGGGTCAGAACTCCCCGACGCTCAGCCTCTCGAGGGTGGATAGCAAAGGAACGGGTCACCTACGGTAAGGCGCCGAATCGCGCCACGGCCGCGCCGCGTACGAGCGGGAATTGAGCGGAACTTCGGATTCCCTCTAGAGGATCTGGCTCAGGAAGAGCTTCGTTCGATCCTCCGAAGGATCATCGAAGAAGTGGGCCGGGGTACCGACTTCGACGATTTCGCCGTCGGCCATGAAAACGACTCGGTCGGCAACTTCGCGGGCGAAGCCCATCTCGTGGGTCACGACGATCATCGTCATGCCGGATTGAGCGAGCTCCTTCATCGTGTCAAGCACCTCTTTGATCATCTCCGGATCCAAGGCAGACGTCGGCTCATCGAACAGCATCGCCTTCGGATTCATGGCCAATGACCGGGCGATGGCAACACGCTGCTGCTGTCCGCCCGACAGCTGACCTGGATACTTGTAGGCCTGCTCGGGGATCTGGACCTTGTCGAGCAACTCCAGACCCAACGCCTCCGCCTCCGCCTTGGGCAGGTTGCGGACCTGCCTCGGACCGAGCGTGACGTTGTCGAGCACGGTGAGATGCGGAAAGAGGTTGAACTGTTGGAACACCATCCCGGTCTCTTTGCGGACCTCCTGGATGTTCTTGATGTCGTCGGACAGCACAATGCCGTCGACCGTGATGGTGCCGGCGTCGTGCACCTCGAGACGGTTGATGCAGCGGATCATGGTCGACTTGCCGGAACCCGACGGGCCGATCACCACCACAACCTCTTGTTTCCCAATGTTCAGGTTGATGTTCTTCAACGCCTGGAAGTCGCCGAAGAACTTGTCCACACCGACAAGTTGAATCATGGACTCGCCGGTGCCTGCAATCTGCGTAGCGTCGGCAAAGACATTCTGATCCGTCATCGCACACCTACCCCTAGCTTCTTTTCAAGCCGTCGACTTTCTCGTGACATGACAAACGAACCAACCCAGAAGTACAACGCCGCGAACGGCAGAACAACGGCCTCAAGACCCTGGGCGACGAAATCAGGCTGCGCCGTGGAGACCTGAACGGCCCGCAGCAAATCGAGGAGACCAACGATGAACACGAGGGTGGTGTCCTTGAACAGGCTGATGAACTGACCGACCATTGCCGGAATCACGTTCCGCAGCGCCTGCGGCAAGACAACCAGCCGCATCGTCTTCCACGGACTGAGCCCAACGGACTGGGCCGCCTCGACTTGCCCTTTCGGCACCGACTGCAGCCCGCCGCGCACCACCTCGGCAATGTACGCAGACTGGAACAGGGTGATGGCAATCAGCAGCCTGAGGAACAAGCTGAACTGGAAGTCCCCGGGGATCAGGAAGCCCAGGGCGAACGCCCCCATCAGCAGCAGCGTGATCATCGGCACACCGCGGAGGAACTCGATGTAGGTGACCGACAGGACCCGAACCGCGGGCAACGTCGAACGGCGCCCGAGCGCAAGCATCAAACCGAGCGGAAACGCCAGGCTGATACCCGCGACGGTGATGACGATGTTGACGAAGAAACCCTGCCACAGGTCCCACCCAACGCCGCCGAACGCGACCAAGACGGCATAGAAGCCAACGAGACCCGCCACCGGGATGATCCACGAACGGCGGATGAGACCCGTCGGCATGAAGCCACCGAGCCAGTACGCGGCGAGGCCAATAGCCAGCGCCACGAGGGTCAGGAGCGTTGGAGTGATCGTCTCGGTGAAGCTCAGCGTGAAGAGGATCAGGGCCCCGACCGGCCAGAACCGCCGGACGACGTCGGTCCAATCCGATCGTTCGAAGTCCAGGCCCGCCTCGGTAGCCTTCATTTGAGTGTTTCGCACAGTCGCCCTGGCAAAGAACGCCACGGTGGCGGTCGCGACGTAGATGGCTCCCCAGAGTCGCCCGAGCTGCTCGGACGGGAACCGGCCCGCCATGTAGAGCTTCAGATTCACGCGAATGATCTCGGTGTCGACGCCGATCAAGTACTTGATCAACGAGTAGATGGCCCACAAGATGAACACGCCGAACACGACCGTCAGCACACTGTTGTACCAGTTGGAGAAGAGGTTCTTCTTCATCCACACGCCGGGCGAGGTGCGGCGATGAACCGGTGGCGCCGAGACCCTCTCTGCGGGTGATGTTGTGGTGGCGTCCATCAGTTCCCCACCAGTTGGAGACGACGATTGAGGATGTTGACCAAGAGCGAGATGGTCAGCGAGAAGAGCAAGTACGCACCCATCAGCAGCAAGATCAGCTGCGGCGCCGGGTACCCGTTCCCGATCGCCTGGAAGGTGACGAGCGTGATCTCCGCAAAGCCAATGGCGATCGCGAGCGAGGTGTTCTTGGCGAAGTTGAGGTACTGGTTGATAATCGGAGGAAGAGCGATGCGGAATGCCTGCGGAAGGATCACATACCGCAGTCGTTGAAAGCCGGTGAGGGCGATGGCGTTGGCGGCTTCGGTCTGACCGTTCGGAACAGCTTGAATTGACCCTCGAACGATTTCGGCGACATGGCTCGCCGTGTACATGACCAGCGCGATCAGCACTGCGAAGTAGGCACCGAGACCGCCAAACCCGCCGGTGATGACGCGGCCCTCGAGATCGGGGAGCGAGATTGAGACGGGCCGGCCGGTGGTGAAGTAGCCGAACAGAACGATGACGGTGAAGACGCCGAGGCCCCACAGCACACGGTGGGAATGCTGCCCCGTCTGCTCGGAATAGCGCGTCCTCCACACGGCAGTGATCACGGCAGCGACCACTGCAATCAACGCAATGATCAGCAGGGCTCCTGAACCGGTGGACGTCGCAACCCAAGGACCGGTGATCTTCAGATTGCTGATGACGAACCAATCGAGTGGCGTCGCGGGATCACGCGGTGGCGGCAGTTGGAGGATCACCGCGTTGAACACGAACAGGATAATCAGCAGCGGGGGGATGTTCCGGAGGGTTTCCACGTATACCATCGCCGCCTTCGCGACGAGCCAGTTGGTGGAGAGGCGGGCAACGCCGATCAGCGTCCCCAGGATCGTCAGGAACGGGATTCCCACGATGACCAGCAGGAAGGTGTTCTTGATACCGACGAGAAGTGCTCTCCACACGGGAGAGCCCGGATCGAAGTCGCTGTCGGCGATCGTCACGCCGGTGGGCTGGGACAGGAAGCTGAAGTCCGTCGGCAGGTTCTTCGCAATCAACTCGTTGCGCAGGTTGTTGCCGAGATAGAGGAAAGCGCCAATCACAACGACCACAGCCAGGACCTGCAGCGCCACCCGGATGACGCGGATATTGCGCCAGAAGGGTGGTCGTTTCACCTTGGATGTGTCGGTCGCAGTCAGAAGGATTCCTCTTAGAGGAGAGAGGGGGTCGGGCCGTCAAGCCCGACCCCCTCTTCCTCCGGTTGGCTTACCGGTAAGGCGGTGAGTACAGGAGACCGCCGTCCGTCCATAGGGAGTTGACCCCGCGTGGGAGACCAAGCGCCGTGTTCGGCCCAACGTTGCGATCGAAGATCTCAGCGTAGTTGCCGACCTGGCTGATCACCTGGGTCGCGAAGTCCGTAGGCAGTCCGAGTCCCGGATCGAACGTGGTTGTGCCGTCATCGGTCTCGATCTCGAGGCCGAGGAAGCGGCGAATACCCGTGTCGTCACCGTCGTAGCTCGCGACATTCGCGGACGTCAGATCCCACTCTTCGCCCGTAATCGTTGCCAACACGACCCAGTTGATCACCTGCGCCCACTGCGTGTCGCCATCGACGACCACGGGGCCAAGCGGCTCCTTCGAGAAGGTCTCGTCGAGGATCACGAGTGCCTCGGGTCCACCTTCACTTTCCGGGAAGCTCGAACGCACACCGGAAAGCTGTGACTTGTCGGACGTCCAACCATCACACTGCCCGGCCACAAACGCGGCCTGGAGCTGATCATTGGCATCGAACGTAAGCGGCGTGAACGGCGTGCTGCCGAACCGTGCCGCCAGGTTGAGTTCGGTCGTCGTGCCCGAAAGCACACACACCGAAAGGTCCGCCATGTCGTCAATGCTGGTGATACCGCTATCGGCCAACACCATCATGCCCTGGCCGTCGTAGAACGTTGTGGTCAGGAATGTGGCACCTTCACGACCATCGCGGCTCGCCGTGAACGTCGTATTGCGGATCAACACGTCGATTTCACCCGACTGGAGCGCTGTGAAGCGCTGCTGCGCCGTCAACGGACGATACGTGACCGCCTCGGCATCGCCGAGGACCGCAGCGGCAACGGCGCGGCAGTAGTCAACGTCGAAGCCGGAGAAGTTGCCGTCAGCATCGGTGAACCCGAAGCCGGGAACAGCATCGTTCACGCCACAATTGAGCGTGCCGCGGTCCTGCACCGTCTGCAGCATCGAACCGCTCGCCGCGGCAGCCGCTGTGGTGGTTGTCTCTTCGGAGCCGCCATTATCGGCCGCCGCCGCCGCAGTCGTCGTCGTGTCGTCGCTGCTGCTGTCGCATGCTGCGAGCACAAGCCCGAGCGCGAGCAACAGGATTGCTAGACGTTTCACAAGTTCTTTCCTCCTACATTCTGGCAGCCGGGAATAGATGCTCCTCGCAGGTACTTCGCGCGAGAAGAACCGACCGCTCTCCATGCACGGTAGACAAAGCGGTGCCGCGCGATCAACTGAAAACGCCCGCGAAGCCAAGTTCGGTCCATCGAAGTGGCGCGTTTCTCTTGCTGTGAACCAAACACTTCAGCGCGCACATTGTGCTCGGAAGCGTGTGGACGACTTCCTGCCGGGCCCAATTCGAAGAGCGCTGCGAGTCACACCTTCGCGAGGAAGGCAATCTCTGAAATGGGGCAGCCGTCGACTCTGTCGTCAACGAAGATGAGACGCGAGACACTCCCTTGGTTGGGTTGGGTCCAACGAACTGCTCGATACCGATGAGCACGCGCGGAGCGACCTGGCCGAGGATGACGTAGGACCAGCCGAGCGCGATCGCTGCTCCCACACCGAATTGGAGGATTGCCTCGGTTCCGGACGAGACGTTCGACAGGAATGCGGCTATCGAGGACGAAGCTGCAAGGAGCAGTGCTGTGAAGACGGCCGCCATGCCTGCCGGATAGGCACGCCTCGCGGACATCCCCTCCTCGACCTGTATCTCGCGGACCCGCCCAATACCGTGAATGAAGAAGTCGACGCCGAAGCTGATCGCCGCAATAGGCACAACGAAGGCGAGGAGCATCGAGCCCATCTTGAGCCCGAGGACCGCCGACGTGCCGTAGTAGGCAATGGTGGTCGCCGTGAGTCCGGCGGCAACAACAACCGCAGACCAGTACGAGCGGTGAACGATGGCGATCAGCACGATGATCAATGCGACGGCAAGGAAGATGAACGGCGCCGAGTTGGTGGCCCCCTCCGAAAACGCAAGCTCAGCGTCGATGGCGACTCCGATGGAGCGTGTATGTGTGGAGTCCTCTTGGAACATCGCTTGGACGTCGCGCAGCCACATCTCTGAAGCCGGGTTGTCGGCAAACGTAGCGGTGTCGTAGACGACCTGGGTCGTGAAGGCCGGTGCCGCCCACACTTCGCCGCTCGGACCCTCGAAGTGCTTCGCTTGCTCCGACAGCGTGTGTCGCATTTCCGCAAACGGGGAGCCGTCGGCAAGCAGACTCGCGAGCGCCTGCTTCACGTCGGCGTCGGTCGCGCCGGCGAGGCCACCCGGGATGGTGCGATCGACGATGTCCACGATCGACAGGACGCCGGGAACCGTGGTGCCCGTGTCGGGGTCGAAACGGTCCACAAGATGCTCCTGGTTGATCGCCGAGGAACGCGCTTCGTTGGAGGCGGCCTGCCACTCTCGGAACGCATCTGCGGTGAGGACGTCGCCTCCGTTGGCCGCCTCAACGAGGAACGAAGCCTGCGCGATCGTTGAGTCGGAAATGAGGGTCTCCTCGGCTCGCTCATAGATCGTGAAGACCTCCGCCTCCGGATCGAAGCTCGGCTCGCTCGTGTCGGCGACCATCACCCCGGCTGTGCCGATCGCGACGATGCCGAGGACGAGAACAACCGTGACGATCGCTGCGTGGCGATTGACCCAGCCGTACATTCGGTAGATGCGTGAACTCTCCATGTCTTCCCTCCCGATGCTCAAACCACGTTCTCGTGTGTCGAGAGTGATCGTGCGCGAAGGGAGAGCCGACGCCTATTGGGTATGACCCCTCTTCACCTCTGAGCGGTCAGGGTCGGCGTCGGGGATGACCCCGGGATGAACTGTCCGGTGTTACCCGGGAGTGAGCAGATGACCGGCAATGGCGGCCGCCGTCCGGCCAGAACTCAACGCAGTGCTCATCCCGCCACCTCCTACCCACGCGCCGGCGAGGAGGAGATTCGGGATAGGGGTCTTCGGACTCCGGCGGTTGAGGAGATTCTCCACCGTCTGCTCGCGGCCGTAGATGCTTCCCCCAGGGCTGAGTCCGTATCGCACGTTGGTGAGCGGCGTACCGATCTCCCTGACAACGATCGACTCGCGCAGTCCGGGAATCAAACATTCGGTACGATCGATCAGACGGTCGGCAGCCTCGTCCTTGATCCGGACGTATTCAGGATTCTCGGAGTAGCCGTTCAGGTCACCGCCGGTCCCCCATACGTTCTGGTAGTCCCACGGAGCCAGCGACATCATCACAAGAACGCTGTAGCCCTCCGGAGCACAGCCGGGGTCGGCGTCGGTGTAGTTGGCGATGACCAACCCGGTTTTGGAGAAATCCCCGGAGACCATCGCCTCGTAGTCCGCCTCGATGTCGTAGCCGTCGGCCAGGAAGAACTCGTGGTGGTTCCATCCTTCTGCGGCAAGGTCGCGATCAACGCCGAGGTACACCACCAGGTTCGACAGGGCGGGGACGTCACGTTCGACGCTCGCCAAGAACGCTTCGTCGAAGTGCTCGGTTCCGATCATCGCCACCGTTGCCGATGGGCTGGCGTTCGATACGATTGCGTCGGCTTCCACACGGAGACCACGATCGGTCTCGACAGCGATCGCATGCCCATCCTCGACCTCGATCCGTGTCACGCGGTTCCTGAAGCGAACGCTCCCTCCCCGCTGGAGGATCTCCTCGACAATTGCACGACTCATCGCCTGGCTGCCACCCCTGGGATACCACGCGCCGGTGGTGTGGTAGCTGTGGAGCGCGAGAGCGAATAGACCGGCCGAGACCTTCGACGGCGGGAGGCCAAAGTAGCCCCAGAGAGTTGAGACCACCGCCTGGAGGTGTGAGTCGCCGATGTGTGCCCGCATGAAGGCCTGCCAGTCCTGAGAGAACGCTCGGGCCATGTCCGGATAGCGCTCCATCATCTCCATCGGGGTCGGCCGACCCCGAGAGGATCGCTCCTCGCCGTACCGGGTCGTGTCGCCTGCGACGCGAGCAATCGCAGCGAACAAGCCGTCGATCCCAGCCGACTCGGCGGGGAATGCTCTCTTCAACTCCCCGCAGTAGGCCGAGAGATCCGCCGGCACGGTGATGTCGAGATCGGGAAACCGGGCGGTGTAGAACGGGTCGATCTTCGCGAAGTCCACCCGGTCCAGCACTCCGAGATCGTCGAGCATCGGGAAAAGCCAGCCTCCACGGCCCGCGCCGTCGAGAGCGTGCAGCGCAACCTCGAACCGAAAGCCGCGACGCTTGAACTCGTGCGCATACCCGCCCGGGACCGCATGGTGTTCGAGCACGACCACCTCGTGGCCGGCACGGGCGAGATACCCGGCAGCAGCAAGACCTCCGAGCCCCGCACCGATGACGACGACGTCGGTCCGGATGGTTCCGTCACTGGGCATCGGCAGCAGCCATCCCTTGACCCTCGCCGTTTCCGTTCCCGTTTCCGTTCACAAAGGGCTCTCGATCGATGACTTTCGCATAGAGATAGGACACGAACTCCTTGATCGTCGCAACGATGGGCACCGCGAGGAGCGACCCGATCAATCCAGCGACGTTGAACCCGACGATCAGGGAAATCATGATGATCACCGGAGAGAGTCGAACCGCCCTGCCCATCACCTTCGGTGCGATGACGTTCGCCTGAGCCTGCACGACCACGACGTAGATTCCCGCGACGATCAGACCGAAGATGAAGTTGTTCATGTCGGGCCACGTGGTTGATCCGCCGACCAGGGCGGCGAGAACACCCGGGATAGCAGCGATGATCGGACCGAACGTCGGGACCATGTTGAACAGCATCATGATCACACCCATCAGGAACGCACCCTGGACCCCGACAAGTGCCAGGACCGCAAAAACCATGAGGCCGGTGATGAAGCTGTTGATCAACTGGCCGTATATGTAGCCACGCCAGATCGCACCGGTTCGGTCGGCGAGCATCGCGCCATCTCGCTCATAGCCGGGAGGCACGACGCGCTGGAGCCATCGGTACAGCCTTCCACTGTCGGCGTTCAGGTAGATCGCAATCATCAGCGTGATGAGAGCCGACATCACCATGGCGGTGACCAGGCCTGTCACCGTTCTGATCGAGTTGAACGCACCACCCAGCAGCGTCTGGAGCGCTTCGGCGTCGACCTTGATGCCGCTCGTTCCGGTTCCGCTGGAAGATGTTTCACTGAGCCACTCGTTGATGGGTGCTGTGATCTCGGTCATGTCGACGCTGATACCGACCACCACGAGTCCGTCGGCCCAATCCACGAACCATTCGGCCACGTTCCGGACGGAGTCCTGCATGCCGTCGAGGTTGATGCCGGCGAGCGATTGGGTGACCCCGATCGCCAGGATCGCAATCAGCGTGAGAGAGGCAACAAGGACGACGACATACCCGATGGCAAGCGCAAGCCATCGCGGTAGGTGGAGGCGCCGATGGAGATACCGCACCATCGGGGCCACAAGGAAAGCCACGATGCCCGCAACGGCAAGGATCGACAGCGCGTCGCGCGACAGCCAGAAGATGATCGCTGCGAACACCACGAGTCCGACGGCGACGGCCGTCTTCGTCGGTGCCGACCACGGAGGAGACGGCGGTAGCAGGCGAGGGTCGACCGCCTCGGCGGCGGCAGGACTCGCTTCTGCTGCGGACTCCTCGATGGCGGAATCGTCGGCGATCGTTCCTCCAAACTCTGTGTCCACAGCGTACCGCTGGACCGCCCGTGTCCCGCGTACCCTGGGTTCTCCAC
>CBFDAN010000016.1:0-14349 GCA_965602815.1 uncultured bacterium | reverse complement strand
CGTCAATGTTACGAATTGGGCACCGGCGGACCGCGAGATCGGATACGTTCCCCACCACAGTGCGCGCGCTGCGCAGTGCCCCAATCGAACTGGTTATCCGCCGGGTCGTCTCGCGCACCAACAGTTCGGTCCCATTTGGAATCGGTCGCGGCTCATAGGCCGGACCGGGAATGATCTCCTCGGACGGCACGAGCGACATGAGGACGGCCATCAGGTCGACGCCTGACAGGCCGTCGATCATGCAATGGTGGATCTTCGTGACGATCGCAAACCGGTCGTCGTCAAGGCCCTCGACAACGACCATCTCCCACATCGGCTTGGTGCGGTCAATCTGTTGGGACATCAGACGCCCAGCGATGCGCTTCAGTTCTTGATCGGTGCCGGGCCTGGGGAGGGCGATGTGGCGGATGTGGTAGTCGATGTTGAAATGCTCGTCATCAACCCAGACCGGGTGTTGCTCAATCGGCACCCGCACGATCCGCTGCCGATATCTCGGGATCATGTGCATCCTCGACGAGACGAAGTCCTTCAGCCGCTCGACATCGACGCCCCCGTCTGGCTTCGCAAACGACCCGGCGCTGAAGATCGTCACCGCACCGACATGCATGTGCGTCGATCGCGACTCGAGCGCGAGAAACGAGTTGTCCAGAGACGAGAGACGTTCGTAGTGGATCGACATGTTGCCTCCTGAACCGCAATCTTGGGCCGCACACCCGCAGTGCAACCCGTCTCAGGTTTCAAACGACCGCTCCCCTGGTCGGATCGCCCAGCCCAGCGAGGGACACAACGAGATCCTCAGGAAGGTCCGCGCGGACCGTCATCGGGCCAGATCCGGACGGGTGATCGAACGTCAGCGACGCCGCATGAAGCCAGGTCCGACCCGGGTCCCCCGGGGTCGGACGTTTCCTCCCATAGACCGGATCGCCCACCACCGGGTGCCCGATCGATCGCATGTGGACCCGGATCTGGTGCGTTCGGCCCGTCTCCAGCCAGACCGAGGCGAACGACACGTCTGCATCGTCCCACTCCGCAAGCCGTTGGTAGTGCGATCGCGCCGGGCGTCCCGCCTCCACCACGGCCATGCGAGTCGGCTCTGCCGGGTCTCGACCGATCGGTGCATCAACTGTCCCGGTCGCACTCTCGAATCTGCCTGAAACCAGCGCTCGGTACTCCCGCTTGATTTCGCGCCGTTTGAGCGCGGCCTGGAGGTGACGGAACGTCTCCACGTTCTTCCCAACGATCAGCAATCCGGACGTATCTCGGTCGATCCGGTGCACAATCCCCCATCGGTACTCCGGCGCAAGTTCGGAAATCTCAGGGAATCGGGCAAGGAGGCCGTTGGCGAGTGTGCCTCCCGGTCGCCCCGCCCCCGGATGCACCACTACTCCGGCCGGCTTGTCGACAACAAGCACGTCTTCGTCCTCGAATGCGACGCCGAAATCCACGGAAGCCTCTGGGATGGCCGTCTCTTGTACCTCGACAAGATCAACCAGCAGAACGTCGCCTTCGCCAACCTTGGCCGCCCCCGTGAGGGCGATACCTCTTCGCACAACCCCGCCCGATTCGACGGCCAAACGAGCGGCCCGACGACTGATATCGCAGAGGATCGCAACGGCGCGATCAACTCGCGTGCCGTTGAGATCAGCGGGAATCTCGATGTGTTCGGTCATCGCCGCAGGAACGCCCCGATGAGGAGCAACGCCACACCAACGTTGATCGCGATGTCTGCAACGTTGAAGGTGGCAAAGAACGGGACGTTGATGAAGTCGACGACGGCACCGTCGAGGAACGAATCGCCACGGAACACGCGATCAAGGAGGTTGCCAACCGCTCCTCCGAGCACCAGGCCGAGAGCGACGGCATCGAGGCGCCGACCTGCTTCGCGCAGCGCGAAGAAGATCATGACCACAACGGCGATGACCAGGAGTCCGATCACCGCACCGCCCTTCGCAAACAACGAGAACGACGCTCCGGTGTTGAAGACGAGTCGAAGGTTCAGCCATCCGTCGATGATGACGATTGGTCCGTCGGCCAGCGCCTCGATGGCCAATGCCTTGGTGGCTTGATCAACGGCGACGACGAGGACGGCTACGAAACTCGCCAGAAGCCTGAGCTTCAGCGCTGGGAGGCCGCCTCCACCGTCATCGTCGCGTACGGAAGGGCTTCGAGCCTCGCCACCGGGATCGGATCCCCCGTTATCTCGCATGTCCCGTAGAGGCCCTTCTGCATTCGGTCCTGAGCGTGAAGCACCTTCTCGAGGAGCTCCTTGGCATTCTGTTCAACGGATATGTCCATCTCCATCTCGAGAGCATGTGATCCCCCGTCGGCATTGTCGGGGTCGGGATTGTGCTCCGAGGCACTCTCCGCGAGCCGGCGCGCCTCACGCTGTCGGTCGATCTCGTCGAGGATCGTTGCAAGGCGAATACGCTCACTCTCGAGCCTCCGCTCGAGACGCTGCAGCGTGGAAGATGCCAACTGCCGGGCCATGAACCCCTCCGGTGCGAGCGGGCACGATAGCACCGGACACCACAAGACCGGAGCCTCATCGTCGGAGACTCCGATGAACGCCGACCGCGTCCACACCGCGGATCAGCAGCACCTTCGATCTCGAGGAGGCACCGCTGAGAATCGAGGCGCTGCCACCTGTAGTGTCCTCGACGAGGTCGATCAACGCCGTATTGGCCTTCCCGTCCTCCGGCGGCGCGGACACTCGGACCTTGATTGCATCGCCATACCGGCCTTTGATCTCCGTTCGCGACGCACCCGGGACGACGCGCACCCGCAGAGTTGCACCCTCTGGGTGTTCGGAGACCGGATCCATGGGCGCAACGTACTCGATCATCGCCTGTAACAACCGCAACAACGGCCTCGGTTCGGGTAACCTCCTTCGTGCACCGACGGGGACGCACCTCCCGTGATCCCGTGGTATCAGCGATCCGGCGATGGTGAGAGGCCGGGACCACGCACAAGAGGACATCACCCCCGAGCTGCGGGAAGAATCCGGCACGGCCGTCAGTAGAACCCGCAGGAACGCTCCGCCGTGAAGGAGCCAACGAGCGGTCGATCGCAGGATCGGCAAGCCGGGTGGTACCGCGGGCCACCTCGTCCCGGCGCAAGGAACAACGCCGGAGGACCCGTGAACGAACAGCAGCCCACCCCCCACTTCTCCAGGGTCGCACCCGGTGTCGACTTACCGGAGCTCGACGCCCGCGTACTCGCCCTCTGGGATCGCATCGACGCCTTCAAATCCTCCATCGAGATGCGGACGCCCGAGTCTGAGTACACGTTCTACGACGGCCCCCCGTTCGCGACGGGGAGTCCTCACTACGGTCACATCCTCCAGGGTGTCGTCAAGGACATCGTGCCTCGCTACTGGACGATGCGGGGACGTCGCGTGGAACGCCGATTCGGGTGGGACACGCACGGCCTCCCGGTCGAGATGGAAGTCCAGAAGCTCCTCGGTGTCTCCGGTCCGCGCGAGATCGAGGAGCTCGGCGTGGCGACATTCAACGAAGCAGCGCGCGACCTGGTCAATCACACCGCAACCGAGTGGTACGACATCACCCGCCGCATCGGGCGCTGGGTCGATTTTGAAGATGACTACAAGACGATGGACGTCGGATTCATGGAGTCGGTCTGGTGGGGCTTCAAACAGCTCTGGGATCGCGGACTCATCTACAAGGCATTCAAGGTGCTCCCGTACTCGTGGGGAGCATCAACCTCACTTTCGAACTTCGAAGTGAACCTCGGTGGCTACCGCGATGTCGAGGATCCGTCGATCACACTCAGGCTCGCTGTCACCGAGGGGAACGATCACGCTGCAGTCGGCGACTACCTGCTGGTGTGGACCACTACTCCGTGGACGCTGCCTGGGAATCTGGCCGTAGCGGTCGGCAATGACATCGAGTATGCCCGGGTTCGGGACGGCGCAGACCACTACTGGATCGCGCGCGAACGAATCGAGGAAGTCTGGCCGAAAGAGGCGCCCGAGATCATCGCCACAGCGACCGGTGAACAGCTGCTCGGTGTTGGCTACGAGCCGCCGTTTTCCCACTTCCTCGATGAGTACGCCAACGGGGCGTTCCGTGTCATCCCGATGGACGAGGTCAGCGCGGAAGACGGGTCCGGACTCGTCCACACCGCGCCCGCATACGGCGAAGCCGACTTCCTGGCATTCCGCCAAGCCGGTATCGACGTCTTAGTCGATCCGATCGACCTCGAAGCCCGCTTCACCGACGAGGTGCCGGAGGTCGCCGGCTTGCATGTCAAGGCCGCTGACCCGGTATTGGTCCGACTCTTGAAGGATCGCGGTGTGATCGTGCATTCCGGAACGATCACGCACAGCTACCCGTTCTGCTGGCGAACCGACACGCCCCTCATCTACAAGGCAATTCCAAGTTGGTATGTGAACGTCGAAGCAATCAAAGACCGCATGGTCGAGCTGAACGATTCGATCCGTTGGGTTCCCGACTACGTCGGAGCGAAGCGCTTCGGGAACTGGCTCGAAGACGCACGAGACTACGCCGTCTCACGCAACCGCTTTTGGGGCACGACCATCCCGATCTGGGAATGTGACGCATGTGAAGAGACCGTGTGCATCGGATCGGTGGATGAACTCGAGGTCCTGAGCGGCGTTCGAACCGACGACCTCCACAAACACGTCCTCGATCCGATCACGTGGCCGTGCCCGGAGTGCGACGGGACCATGGTGCGCGTCCCGGAGGTACTCGACACTTGGTTCGACTCCGGTTCGATGCCGTACGCGCAAGTCCACTACCCATTCGAGAACAAGGAGCGGTTCGAACGCGGATTCCCGGCGAACTTCATCGCCGAAGGTCTCGATCAGACACGCGGCTGGTTCTACACGCTGCTCATCATGTCAACCGGGATCTTCGACACGGCGCCATTCCAGAACTGCGTCGTCACCGGCATGATCCTGGCCGAGGACGGTCGCAAGATGTCGAAGAGCCTCAAGAACTACCCGGACCCTTCGTATGTTCTGGATGCCTTCGGGGCCGACGCCCTTCGTGCCTATCTGATCAACTCTCCGGTCGTCCGGGCCGATCCGCTTCGGTTCTCCGAGGACGGCGTACGCGAGGTGGTTCGAACGGTGTTGTTCCCCTGGTGGAACTCGCTTTCGTTCTTCACCACCTACGCAGAGGCCGATGCCATCACCGAAGCCGACCTCGCCGCGGCGCCGCCCGCAGCCGATCGACCGGAGATCGACCGATGGGTCCTTTCGGTGCTCCAGAGCCTGATCTCGAAGGTCAATGAAGAGATGGAGGCGTACCGACTCTTCGCCGTCACCCCTCCCATCGTCGGCTTCGTGGAGCACCTCACCAACTGGTACATCCGCAGGACCCGGCGGCGATTCTGGGCACGTCGAGGAGAGTCGGATCAGAGCGACAAACTCGCAGCCTTCGCCACACTTCATGAGGTGCTTCTGACGTTCGCAACCGTTGCTGCACCGGTGCTGCCGTTCGTGTCCGAGGAGATCTATCAACGACTCGTGCAGCCGGATGGGAATCTCGCGCCGGCGAGCGTTCACTTGCTCGACTACCCGGACGCCGACCCGGCGCTCATCGATCCGGATCTCGAGTTGGCGATGGCCGCTGCGCGAACCGTCGTGAATCTGGGTCGCGGCCTGCGAAAGCGGAATGATCTGCGGGTTCGTCAACCGCTCGGTCTCGTGACCATCGTCACCAGGGACCCGATCGTTGCCGCCGCGATCGCGAGCCATCGGGACCTCATCTCCGAAGAGTTGAACGTTCACGGTGTCGAGGTGCACGCAGATGAGTCCGACCTTGTCCGGCTCTCGGCCAAGGCCGACTTCAGGCGTCTCGGACCGAGGCTCGGAAAGGAGACCGGTGCGGTCGCCAACGAAATCGCTGCTCTCGATCATCCGTCGATCGCATCCCTCCTGGAGGGAGGAGATCTCGTAGTCCACAACTCCGTTCTCACGGCAGACGACATCGTGGTGAGCCGCACTCCTCACGAAGGCACGGTGGTTGCCACCGAGGGTGCTATCACCGTTGCGCTCGATACGACGCTCACCGACGAGCTGCGCACCGAGGGAGTGGCTCGCGAACTCGTGAACCGGACTCAGTTGCTGCGTCGGTCGGACGGACTCGACGTAACAGACCGAATCGTCCTGCGATGGACCTCCACGTCCGACCTGGTGATCGCGGCATTCGAACAATTCCAAGAATTCATCGCCGGTGAGGTGCTCGCCATGGAGATCAGCCGCGACGACGCGGTTGCTGCCGAACCAACCGATATCGACGGCCTGTCGGTGGCATTGGCAATAGTCGCCGTTTGATCAGCAGATCACCCGTCTCAGGATGCTGATCCCGAGAATGAGGATCAACGGTGAGAGGTCGAGCGCTGCGCCACCGACTCGAAGCGGCGGGATCACGTTTCTGATCGGTCGCATGACCGGCTCGATCAGTCGCGAAAGAGCGTCGTAGAAGCGCCGCACCGGGTGATCCCAACCGAGACGACCGAAATTGACCACATAACTGAGCACGATCCAGGCGATGATGGCCCAGATTGCGACACTCAGAACCGCACAGATGAGGTCGCGCGCCACTCAGGCTGAACCGTAGAGACCGAGCGCCGAGAGGCGGTCGAGTTCGACGCTGCTGACCGCTACACCTGCCGGTGACACGAGGACTACACCTTGCGCGATCTTCGCCATCTTCCCGTCGAGGGCGTAGGTCAACCCGGAGGTGAAGTCGACGATGCGCCGAACCATCTCCGGCTCCGTGGTTCGTAGGTCGAGGACGAGTGGCCGCCCCGAACGGATCCCGTCCGCGAGCATCTGAGCATCCGAGAAGTTGCGGGCGACGATGATCTCGGTCTCGAGGGATGGACGCTGCATGGCGTCGAGAGGCCGGCCGGCCTCCGATCCGGGCTGCACATATACGCCTGCTTCGGCGTGCTCCCACGAAGAGTTCTGCCGATCCGACGAGCTCGGCGGATCAACACGGCGGCCGGCGACACTCCCCGGCGGGCGCGCGGTGACGACCCGAGGTGTCTCGCTCGGCGTCGGCGGCGCGGTCGAGGATGCTCCGGGGACTGCTTGGTCCCCATCGGAGTCGTCGTCGACAAGACCGAGGTAGAAGAGCGTCTTCTGCCAGAACGTTGCCATAGTCAATCCTCAGTGGAGCGTCCGTCAAACTCGTTGTTCACAGACTCAAAGATAGCCCGTCCCACGCGCACGATGCTTGCACCCTCCTCGACGGCCACCTCGAAATCATCGGTCATGCCCATCGAGAGCTCCACGGCTGCCGGCTGCTCGCCTTGCAGCAGATTGCCAAGCTCTCGAAGCTCGACGAACCACCGTCGAGCTTCTTCGGCAATCCGCACCTGCGGAGGAATGATCATCAGCCCTTGTACCGAGATCCCTTGATCGGCGACGAGATCGGCTACACGGAGAACACCGCCGGGCTCGAATCCGTGCTTCTGCGGTTCGCATGCGATGTTCACCTCGATCAACACTGGAGGCGGATGCTCGAGGCGGGACCACGGTGCGAGCAGGCTCATCCTGTCGAACGAATGAAGCAGTGTGATCGGCGGTGCAATCGTCCTGATTGCTCGGCGCTGCACGTTCCCGACGAAGTGCCAGGCAATGTCCTCCGGCAGGCCACTGTTCACCCGCTCTTCAAGCCCCTGCGGGCGGTTCTCTCCGAACGCACGCTGGCCGGATTCGTAGAGCTCAAGCACCGCCTCGTTGGACCGCCCCTTCGAAACCGCCAACAGGCTGATGTCCGCCGGATCTCGGTCGACGCGTAGCGCCGCCGCCGCTATCCGTGCTCGGACTTCGTTCAACGCTGAGGAACCCATGCCACCGCCACTTGTCGATCCTTGGTCGAGTCCCGACGATAGGACCAGAGTCGGGGGTCCGTGTACGTACAGGCGTTGGATCGCCATACCGATAGACCGGCGAGTTGTGTCTCGGCGGCCGACCGGAGATCCACGCTCAGCGTTCCCCACGTTGTGGCCGAGGCGTATCCTCCGATCGCCTCCGGAACCTCATCGCCGACCTCGTAGCAACATGGTCCAATCGATGGACCGATTGCCGCACGACGTGGTGTGTCGCCGAGACCGATCATGGCATCGACACCGGCTCGAATGATGCCCGCGGCAACTCCCCGCCATCCAGCATGGAGCACAGCCACGGAGATGTCCCCTTCAATGACGATGGGGACGCAGTCGGCCGTGGCTATCGCGAGCGGCAGCCCCGCACGGGTTGTGATCAGGCCATCGCCCTCGCCCGCGGATCCAGGTCGATCGACGCTGATCACGGTATTGCCGTGAATCTGGTGTACCGATGCCCACGCGCTGGAGATGCCGAGTACCTTCGAAATACGCCTCCGGGATTCGAGATCGTCGCGACCGTTTCCGTCTGCGGCGTCACCGAAGAACGCTCCGCGGAAACCCGCGGGTCGGGTCATCCGCGGACGAAGCCGGGGATCTCCATCTCGTCGGTTCCCGCATCGTGCGGAATTCCGTCGTCGAGCGGCGTTCGCACCGTGGGCACGCTGACCGTCGGGGCCGATGTGAAGGACGATGGGCGCGATTGCTCGAGCTCGAAGCCGGCGGCGATGACCGTCACCCGCATCTCGTCTCCGAGTGAGTCGTCGACCACGGCTCCGAAGATGATATTCGCGTCGTCGTCCGAGTGGTCCGCCACGATCGACGCTGCCGTCGAGACTTCGTGGAGTGTCATGTCGACCGGCCCGGCGATAGAGAGCAGTACACCTCGCGCCCCCTCCATCGAGGTCTCGAGAAGCGGACTGGAGATCGCCTTCTCCGCCGCCTGCTCAGCCCGACTGTCTCCGGTCGATTGGCCGATACCCATCACGGCTGAGCCCGCTTCAGACATCACCGTCTTGACGTCGGCAAAGTCCACGTTGATGAGGCCCGGCGTCGTGATGAGGTCGGTGATGCCCTTTACGCCGTTCGTCAGGATCTCGTCCGCCATGCGGAACGCCTCCACAACCGGAGTGCTTGGGTCTGCGATCTCGAGCAGCCGTTCGTTCGGGATGATGATGAGTGTGTCAACGGCCTGTTTCAGCGACTGAATGCCTTGCTCAGCCGCGACCGAGCGACGCCGGCCTTCGAAACCGAATGGTCGCGTTACCACACCGACCGTGAGCGCACCGAGTGATCGGGCGACTTCGGCGACAATCGGCGCAGCTCCGGTTCCCGTCCCACCGCCTTCACCTGCTGTGATGAACACCATGTCGGCGCCGGTGAGCGCGTCTTCTAGTTCCGCGCGGTGTTCGTCGGCAGCTTCACGGCCAACTTCAGGGTTCGCGCCGGCTCCCAGCCCACGCGTCGAGTCACGGCCGATGTCGAGCTTGAGATCCGCATCCGACATGATGAGCGCCTGGGCATCGGTGTTCACCGCGATGAACTCCACACCGCCGACACCGGCTTCAATCATCCGGTTGACGGCATTAACGCCGCCGCCGCCAACACCGACCACTTTGATGACGGCCAGGTAGGTATGGGGTGAGAGTTTCGGATCGGTCATGTCGTGGTCCTCCCGCGCAGGTATCTGAAGGTTAGTCCGACGGTTGAGACTGTTCGAGTGTCTCTGTCTCACCTTCCAGTTGAGATTGAGGCGGCGCGACCGCCGGTCGACTCGGGGCCGTCACATCGAGGCGGCTCCCTTCCTCGAGTCCGGTCGCGATGACTGCTTCGACGGCCGCTGCTTTAAATGTCATGTCAACCGGTCGCCCGAGAACAACGTTGTGTCGATCGACCACTGCGCCGACCGTATCACCGGCGATCGTGACGGTTGTCGAACGTCGAAGGGCCGGCGACAAGCCGGCCACAAACTCGATTGCACCGAGCGTTGCCGCATGGCTGATCCGGTCACCTTCGCGTGTTGCTCCCGTCCGACCCGACTGGATGATCGGCGGAACGGACCCACCTTCTGAGCGCCCTACCAATACTCCATCGACGGCGACGTCGAAGACGCCGAGATCGGTGGTCATCGAGGCGAGCGGAACACGCTCACGGACGTCGATCTCGACGCTCCCCGGCCACGAGACCCTGACGTCGACCTCCGCAACCCACGGACTTGTGAGCAGCGCCGCTTCGATTGCGCCGCCGTCGACCGAGATCGTGGGCGTGCCCGACCGGACCCCCAAACCCTCCGCGACGGCCGTCGGATCGGTGCGGTCTGCACCGGTGACCGTCACCGTTCGAATTGAGAGGATTGGAGAGTTCACAAACCAGATCGCGGCGGCCACTGCTACCACGAGCAGAACAAGCCAGATCAGCCAGCGGAGCCGGCCGCGTGCCCGTTCTTCGGTGACCTCGTGCCGCCGCTCGGCAATACGGTGGTCCATCGTGTTCATTTGGCCGTGTCCGGTCTCATCGCTTCCTCGCCACGCTCCTCGAATGAGCCGCAAAAACGGATCTCGGGTGTTAGCCACACTCCCGCGGACTCGAATACACGCCTCCGCACGGCCCATACGAGATCCCAAACATCCTGTGCGACCGCATCTTCGTCGGCAGTGAAGAAGTTGGCGTGGATTTCCGACACGGCGACACCACCGCGCCGGAAGCCTTTGAGACCGGCTGCGTCGATCAACCGACCGGCCGTGTCTCCCGACGGGTTCTTGAAGACAGAACCGGCGTTGAACGTGCCACCGGGCTGGTATTCCTTTCGCCACCGCGTGATTTCTCGGATCCGCGCCTCGGCGATGGTCCGCTCACACGGGGATGTCGCGAACCGAGCGGTGGTCACGAGGTCGTTGGGCCCAAGGTTCGAATGCCGATACGCAAGCGACAGATCCACGGCGGTTCGTGTCGATCGTTTGCCGTTTGTGCGGTCGACCACAACGGCAGAAATCAAGCGTTCGGCGGTATCGGAGCCGTGACCTCCGGCGTTCATAATCACAGCCCCGCCGACGGTTCCCGGGATTCCCGCGTAGAACTCAAGGCCGCATCGCCCGGCTTCCGCGGCTGTTCGGGCTACCCGCGGCAGCGGCGCTGCTCCCCCTGCAACGATTGTGCCGTTGTCTTCGACACTGACATCGAGGAACTCGCCTCCAAGCCGGATCACGAGACCGGGGAACCCGCGATCTGCGACGAGCAGATTGCTTCCCTTTCCGAGCACGAGCATCTCGACCTCCGGGGGCACGGCTCCCAACACCTCGTCGAGATGGTGGTCGTCGTGGACCTCGACGAACCAGGCAGCTCTCCCTCCTAGTTTGTAGCTCGTCAGCGGTGCGAGCGCGACCGAGTTCTGTACCCCCGGAATCGCCGCCATCTGAGACATCACGACTCGTCTCCGATCAGGTCGGCAACATCAGCCCAGATCGTGGCCACGTCCCCTGCCCCCATCAGAATCAAGACGTCCCCCGAATGCAGGGAACCCGCAATGCGGGACGGCACATTGCCAAGCCGCTCGACATACTCGACATCCCCACCGCCGGCCCGAACAGCCTCAGCGACGAGGCGACCGGTGACACCCGGCTGGGGCTGCTCCCCTGCGCCATATACGTCGGTGACGATGATGCGGTCAGCGGTGGCGAGCGGTACGCCGAACGCAGGCGCGAGGCTGGCAGTTCGTGTATACCGGTGAGGCTGAAAGACAACCCAGAGACTGCCATCCGTCATCGTACGCGCGGCATCGATGGTCGAGGCGACCTCGGTCGGGTGGTGCGCATAGTCGTCGACGATGGAGACCCCTCCGATCTTCGCCTTCACCTCGAAACGCCGGCGGACTCCGCCGAACTCGCTGAGGCCGGAGACTGCGCATTCGAGATCGAACCCCAACTCACCGAGGAGAGCGAGAACACCCGCGGCGTTCAGGACAACGTGGAGCCCGGGATGCTGGAGGTGTACCCTGTTCGCCCGACCGTCTCGAGACAGCGTGAACGACGCAGTCGGTCCCAGGTCGACCTCGGACACGCGCCATGTTGCATCGTGACTGGTGCCGTATCCGATCAGGGGGGCACGCTCGGCAAGGCGTCGTACCCCCGGATCGTCGATACATCCGACAACCGGTCCCTCCGTGCGTCCGGCAACCTGAGCGAAGGCTTCTTCGAGGGCCGTGACCGTCTTGTAGTAGTCGAGGTGGTCGGCCTCGATGTTGGTCACTCCGAGTGCCTCCAACTCGAGGTGCCGAAAGGTCCCGAAAGCCTCGTCGGCCTCGAGCAGAAGGATCTCGCGATCACCGAGGTGAGCACCGGTGTTGAGATCGGTCAGTTCCCCCCCCACAATGAACGACGGGTCGCGACCGCACGCACGAAGCGCTGCAACCGCCATCGCCGTGCTCGATGTCTTGCCGTGGGTGCCGGAGAATCCGATAGTCGAGAATGCGTCCGTGACGCCGCGCAGGAGCGCCGGTCTCCTAGCCGTCGGGATCCCGGCTTCTCGTGCGGCTCTCAGCTCGGTGTCATGATCGGGAACGGCCGACGAGGCCACGACCACATCGACATCACCGATGCGGTTGGGTTGATGGCCGATCCAGGTCTCCACGCCGACGCCGGACAGCGAATCGACAACTTCGGACGGCTTGAGGTCTGAGCCGGAGACGACAACACCACGTTGAGCGAGGAGCTTCGCAATCCCGGACATGCCGGACCCACCAACTCCAATCATGTGAATCGATCCGATATCGTCAATGGTGACAATCTGTGGCTCAAGCATTGGCAATCTCCCTGAGTGCACTCGCGAGCCGCCGCGCTGCGTTCGGTTCGGCAGCTGAACGGGCTCCGTCTTGCATCGCGGCGAGACGGTTGTGATCTCCGACGAGCCGAGTCAAGATATCCGGCACGTCGGCGACGCGGTCCTGACCGACCACGACCGTCCCTCCCGCCCGTTCCAGGTCATGCGCGTTCATCGCCTGGTACCCCTTTCCGGCCGGGAGCGGAACGACCACAGATGGAGTGGCCGTGGCTGCCAACTCGCTCACCGTCATCGCACCGGACCGAGAGAGGACGAGATCCGACGCTGCGTAGAACATCGGCATCTCTTCTTCAAACGGCTCAGTGACCCAGTTCGGCGTGTCCGCCGCTCGCTGAGCCACACTCGCGTGATGGTCTGCACCGGTGAGGTGCAGGATCGAGAATGTTCGGTTCTCCGCCATCGCGAGGGTCATAGCAACTTCGTTGAGCGCCTGCGCTCCCTGGCTCCCACCGAAGATCCCTATCACCAAACGTTCCGGGTCTAGCCCGTATCGTTGCAGCGCCTCGGATCGAATGCGCCCGCGGTCGAAGCCCGCGAATGCCTGATCGAGAGGGTTCCCGATCACATCAGCGTTCCTGAGTCGCTCGAGTGCGGGTGCGAACGCCACAAAGGTGCGCTCGGCTCGACGGGCCACGTAGCGGTTTGCGACACCCGGAACGGCGTTCTGTTCGTGGACTACGTACGGCATGCTCACCTTGCGCGCTCCCATCGCCGCCGGAACGCTGACATATCCCCCGAAGACCGTGAGGACGCCGGGTGGCCGCTCGCGGAGGGCAGCCGCAACCTCTGCCGCCGCCCGGCGCACCATGGTCGGGATAGTGAGGTTGTCCACGGTCAACGAACGCTTCAGGCCGCGGACTTCGAGTTGCACCAGATCGAAACCCGCCTCCGGTACAATCTGCGTCTCGAGCCGATCCCCACCGAAGAACACAATGTCGTCGGTGTCGACCCCGGTGGCAACGAGCGACCGTGCGACCGCGAGAGCCGGGCGAATGTGTCCACCGGTACCGGCGGCGGCGAATGCGAACGTCATGACGATGCCTGGTCAGCAGTTCTCGTCCGCGAGATATTCACGAGGATCCCGACGGCAACGAGACTGACGAGCATGGCGCTACCTCCGGACGAGACGAAGGGAAGTGGGACACCTGTAATCGGTAGGACCGCGACGACGCCGCCGACGTTGATCAACGCCTGGAACGACAACCAGGCGACGATGCCGACGGCCAGGAGGCGACCAAACATGTCGGGTGCTGTGAGGGCAATGCGAATCCCGACACTGGCGAAGAAGGCAAAGAGGACGATCACCAGCCCGGCGCCGATGAGTCCCGTTTCCTCGCCGATGATCGCAAAGATGAAGTCGGTGTGGGCGTTCGGCAGGAACGACCAGCGAGCTCGGCTCGCCCCGAGGCCAACACCGAACCACCCGCCGGTTCCGAGCGCTACGAGGCTCTGAACGGCCTGGTGGCCGGTGCCCAACGGATCGGCGAACGGATCGAGGAATCCCGTGATGCGATCCCGCCGATAGTCCATCGTGAACGCGCCGGCCGTGCCGAGCACCGCAGCGATGCCCGCGAGTCCGACCACGTATCCCAGCGGCGCCGCCGACGCGAACAGAATCGCAAACGCCGCCGCGAC
>CBFDAN010000015.1:0-14497 GCA_965602815.1 uncultured bacterium | reverse complement strand
CAAGGGGATCGATTGAGACATGTGCCCGATCGATGATCGCCCGGATGCCATCGAGTGGACCGACCGCTGCACCGAAGGCCTGCTGAAGAACGCGGTGGGAACCGACATCGGGGATGGGACAGGTCCCGTCGTCGGCGGTGCAGATCGTGTCGAACAACAGGGGATCCTCAGCGAGTTGATCCGGATTGAGGGTCGCCGGATCGCGTGACGCAGCTCGTGTGAAGGCATGCCATATGAAATCGGAGCCCTTGCGCCGGACTCCATCGATCATGGCCCACATCGGTTCTCCGTACCCCAGATCGGTCCCCCTCCAGAATCCATACTGGTGAAGCGTCCCGACGGTGAGGACCTCGATCGCGGTCGGATCGCCGTGTTCAGGGAAGGGCAAACCACAGAAGTCGAGCGCAGCCAGTCGGGCGGCATCGTCCAACTTGGATGCAACGCTCTCCGAGCGTTCCGTGTCGATGCTTGCGATGTCCCTTTCGGCGCCTCCACGATCGCGCTGGACAGCCGCGCGCTTCGGCAGGAGGTCGATCAGCGGAGCCGCCCCCGGGCCTTGCACGATGATGGAAGCGGAATCGAGGCCGCGTTGAGTCGGGTCAGGATCGCCCACGAGCATGGCGCCGAGGTAGCCGCCGACGAACGCGTCTCCGGCCCCAGTTGGGTCAACGGCAGTCACAGCATCGGTCGGATGATGCGTCCATGTAGTGCCGTCCCACCGGCGGGCACCCGCTCGACCTTCGGTCACACATACGACCGTTCGGCTCGGCATGTCGGACGGGTAGACGCGGTGTGCCTCATC
Source organism: uncultured bacterium (assembly GCA_965602815.1). Classification (GTDB taxonomy): domain Bacteria; phylum Actinomycetota; class Acidimicrobiia; order Spongiisociales; family UBA5794; genus JAHEEL01. The sequence goes on along the minus strand of CBFDAN010000015.1, from coordinate 13,695 downwards.
CCGGTTCAGGAACGCAACATCGACGCGATCGAACAGATCGCGAACGAGGGCTGGCTCGTTGACTGCTGCACGACCAAATGTGCCTGCGGAGAGGCCTCCGAGATAGCCACGCTCGAGGAGTTGCTCGAGGAAGCGGAGTTGATTCGCCGATGAGACCGCCAGCGGACCGATGTGGATCCACCGCGTGGTCAGCCACCTGCGAGGGAGGTCGTCAGCGTTCACGTCGGCTTCCTCACCAGGCTCGATCTCAAGGTAGGTAGCGGCCTCGGTGTCGTCGTAGGAGATGTGGAATCCCGGGAGGGAGCCGTCGACGGCGACCAGGCCGCCGGGATCGATGCCACCGGGTGCGAACGCTGCATTGATGGCGTCGGGGAGTCTTCGGGGCACCCGAGCGACCAGGCCAACCGAGGCGCCGGAGCACCGTGCTGCCACGGCCGTGATGAAACCGGATCCTCCAACGGTCGATAGGGATTCACCCCTGATCTCGATCCGGTCGATCGACGGTGTACCAGTGACCACGAGGTGTGGCGCATCCATCGAAAGACCGTACCACCGGATCCCGGGACGCCGCCGCGTCCTCCATTCCGGGGGCCGGCGACGCCGAACAAGACGTCGACAACCCTGGGTACGCGGATTACGCGTGAATCTCGAGGATGTCGCCATCTTCGACGATGTGCTCCCGGCCGACCTGTTGGCCGTCGTAGGACCCGCGACCCCAAATCCGGGCGTGGTGGAACGAGGCGGCGAGGTCCCGGTGCACGAGCCGCGATATCTCTTCGACCGTGGCGCCATACCGCACCGTGTATGGGCGGTCCATGTCCGGTTCCTTCCCCGGCACCTTTGTGTAGACCCGGACGATGTCCAGATTCCGGAACAGCCAGGGTCCGACTGCGTCGATTCCTTCTCCAGTCTCCGCCGAAACAACGATCGTGGGGAAGTGGAGGTCGCCGAGTTCGCGACAGACATCGAGGTCCCCCTCGATATCGGGGATGGCGTCGGCCTTGTTCGCAACCAGCAGGGTTGGCAGACGGATCGCAAACGGGTCGTCTCCTTCGCCCGGACTTCGGTCCCAGGTCCCGGTGAGCGTGACGCGGCGTTCGGAGAGCATCTCCCGCGCCTGCACGATCTGTTCGACGCATCCCGGCTGGCCCAGGTCGATCACGAAGAGCGCACCGTCGGCCGACTGCAGTGTGTTGCCGATCCACGGAATCGGGTGTTGCGACGAAATCGGCGGAAGGTCGACGAGTTGGATGGCAGCGTCGTCAACTCTCAGCATCCCCGGCTCGGGGTACTGCGTCGTGAACGGGTACGCCCCGACGTGTGTGTGTGATCCGGTGAGCGCAGCGTGCAGCGTCGACTTGCCGGAGTTGGGGGGGCCGACGATCGCGACCTGCGCTGCGCCGTCGGGATGGATGAACGTCGGAGGAGCGCTGCGAGCGCCCGTCTTCGATGGCCCGGCGAGGTCGTCTTTGAGTTCCTTGATCTTCGTCTTGATGTCCGCCCGAAGGTGCTCAGTGCCTTTGTGCTTCGGGATCGTCCGATGCATTTCCTGGAGGAGTTCGAGACGCTCATGCGGATCCCGCGACCGCTTGTAGGCAGCCTCAGCCTTCTTGTAGTCGGGCGTCAGATTCGCAGGCATGGCCCCATTCTGCCGTCTGAGCCGCGTTGGTGCCACGGGCCGGACGGCCCTTCAGCGCGGGGCTTCCACAGAGCGATGTACAAATCGGGGAAAGACCCTAGCGACGCCCCCACGCCGCGAGATATGTTGATCGGTAGGAGGCACGATGCGAATTGCCCTGATCGCTATGTCGGGTGTCCGGGCACACAACCCGGAGTTGACAGCGCTCGGCCTGAGCCTCCCCGGCTTCGTCGAACGGGGCAAGACCATTGCGTCGCTCCCGAGTCTCGGCCTGCTCACCCTTGCGGCCCTGACCGACGACGGGCACGAACTCGCCTACTTCGAGGTCGATGACATCGCCGAGATGGACCCGCTCCCCGACTGTGATCTCGCCGCCTTCTCCACCTACACCGCCCAGGTGAAGGAGTGCTACGCCCTGTCCGATCGGTTCCGGGCAGCCGGCGTCACCACCGTGATCGGTGGGCTTCACGTCACCGCCGTGCCCGACGAAGCGCTCGCTCGCTGCGATATCGTTGTCGCGGGAGAGGGTGAACCAGTGTGGGGGCGGCTCGTCGCCGACGTCGAGTCCGGAACCGCCAAACAGATCTACCGGCCCGATGCGCCGTTCGACCTCTCCGACGCTCCTATCCCACGCTACGACCTGCTCGACCCAGACAAGTACAACCGCCTCACGGTGCAGACCCAGCGCGGCTGCCCGTGGCGGTGCGAGTTCTGCGCATCGTCGATCCTTCTCACGCCGCGCTACGAAATGAAGCCTGCCGAGAACGTCGCTGCAGAGATCAGGGCAATGAAGTTGATATGGTCGGAACCGTTCGTTGAGCTTTCCGATGACAACTCGTTCGTCAATCGTCATCACGCTCGCGACCTCGTTGCGGCAATCGGGTCGGAGAACGTCCAGTGGTTCACCGAGACCGATGTGTCGATTGCGGACGATCCGGACCTCCTCGCCATGATGCACGACGCCGGATGTCGGGAGGTGCTCGTTGGATTCGAGAGCCCGAACTCTGCAGGTCTCGACGGGGTCGAGACCAAACGGAACTGGAAACTCGGTCAGCTTGATCGCTATCGAGCCGCAGTGGACGCCGTCCAGACACACGGAATCGCCCTCAACGCCTGCTTCGTTCTCGGTCTCGACGGTGACGGGCCTGATGTGTTCAAGTCCGTGTCTCGGTTCGTCGAGGAGACGGATCCATTCGACGTGCAGATCACCGTTCTGACGCCGTTCCCCGGGACGCCGCTCTATGCCCGACTGCTGGCAGAAGGCAGGATCCTGGAACCCGGCGCGTGGGAGTTGTGCACGCTGTTCGATGTGAACTACCGGCCGGCGAACATGACGGTGGAGGAACTGGAGGGCGGCCTTGTCGAACTCGGGCGCCACCTGTACTCCCAGGAGAGCACGGATCGCCGCCGCTCCGGATTCAAACAACAGGTTGCCGCCCGTTCGAACTCCGATGCGAAACCGACGGTGGCCCCATGAGCCTGTTCAATGCCGGGCCCGGCGTGGAGTTGACGGCCAACCGCCTGTTCGAGCACCGTATTCGCCGGCTGGTCGTCGTGAGCACCGTCGCACTCGGCGTCGTCTGGGGCCTCGCATTCGCAAGCGACGCACCGACCTGGGTGCTCGTGCTTCTTGCGATCGGCTGGGTGCTGATGCCCACCGTGTTGGCATTCAGCCTTCGCCGCCCCAGGGTTCGCTACGCGCTCCTCGTGCCGGCAAGTGCTGTGTCGATCGGGTTGGTCGGGATGACACTTGCGGCTCCGGATTCCACCGACGTCGGCTGGCTCTTCATCACGCTCGGAATCCTGGTGGGAGGAACCCTCGGTGCATGGTTCTGGTTCCGCTGGCTGCCCGTCCCGCGGGCACTTGACGATCCGTACGGGACGCCTCGCGTGGCGCTCGTCGGGTTGCATACCGGCCTTGTGCTCATCGGCGTGGCAATGGTGGTAGCCGGGCTCTGATCAGGCGGGAGCATCCGAAGATTCGAGTCGCCGGACGAACCACCAGCACTCGGCCATCGCGACGAAGAACACCAGGTCAGCGAGACCGAACACGACGAAGAACACGATGTGCGGGTATACGCCGCCAATCAGGTACCACATGGCGACTGAGAAGTACGCCAGTTTGTAGAGCGCTCCGACCGCGATGAGGTCCCGGTTCCGCACGAGATCACCACGAGCGATGAAGACGTAGGCGACGCCGACGACGAACAGAAACGCCGCGATCAAGGAAATGAAGCTCGTGTGCTCCGGCAAGGTGTCCTCGATACCGAGAGCCTCGAACACCGGGCGGTAGAAGAACAGGAAGGCGATTCCGAGCGTGAGGTCGTAGATCGCGGCGATCCAGAACAGCGTCCGATACCACCGCTCGCGGGCAGGGGACATGCGAACCTCCTCGTTGCCTCCATGATGCCGAAGCGCACCGGGGCCGGATAGAGCACAACGCCAGCCCGGGAAAAACTCGCTTCCAGAACCCTATGAAGGTCCCGTCGGATTTCGTATGGTGTCCGGCATGTGGGGGAAGCTGACGAGAGTGACCGTGCTCACGGTTCTCCTTGCTTCGTGCAGCTCAGGCGGGACACCTGCCACCACACCGACGACGGTCGCGACGACGACGGCGACAAAGACGCTTCCCCCAACCTCCAGCACCACAACCAGAGAGGCGACCACAACAACCATCGATCGGATCGTCGAGATCGAAGCCATCTTTCAGGACCTCGAGGAGCGCCGCCTCCAAGCCCTCTACGACGGCGACCGTGAAGCCTTCCGAGCCCTCTTCGCCAACGACGCGTACATGGAACGAAGCATGGGCCTATTCGACCTGATTGAGTTTGTGGCTCCACCGGCGCCGGGCCGAATCGAAGTCCGCTCCATCCTGCGCGAGGGTGATCAGTGTCTTGCCGCCGAAGTTGCGACGACCTACGCAGGGATCCTGGCGGAGGGCGGGACAGACTCGAAGCGCGTGGTCCTGGAACGCCTTGGAGCGGATTGGGGTATCTCTTTTGTGGGGGAGGGTTGGATATGCGACGGACCGCATCCGCTCTCTTCCTGATTGTTGCCCTCGCCGGTAGCTGGTGGCTGGCAGCTGGCAGCTACGCCGATGATTGCGTCTACGACCCAGTCCGGGGGGACCTGATCTGCTCCGCCACCGGCGGCACAACGAACCCATCCGGCACCACTCCACCTCGCGAGCGGCCGCCGATCCGGTATATCTATGAGTCGACCGATCCGACCGGCGCACCTTGCTACTTCTGGTCCCGGGTTCCGGGAGGGATCGACGTGTGGGATCCGGGGAACGATCCGGTGGTCAGCGTGATCGTCACGACGATGCCCGTTTGCCCGGCGGCGGTCGAGACACTCGAGGACACGGCGTGGCGCGTCTTCCGTTCCTTCCCCCTCGCCCTCCCGACGCCGTCGCTCCAACCGTCGGCTGCCGGTATCACCGGGCTTCCGACCTTTCTCGCAACACCCGACCCCGCTGACATCACTCATGTCGAGATCCTTCCGGACGGCCGAACGATGGAGGTCTGGGCGACGGTGGCCGCCTTTGTCGTTGATTGGGGGGACGGTGCGAGTGGATCCTTCGACCTCGAGGAGGCGCTCGTCTACCCGTCGGGCGCTGTCACCCATACCTACTCGACCAAGACGTGCGGTCCGGCGTATCGCCATGAGCATCCGTTTGGCGGCAACTGCCATCTGAGGCTCGAGGCGTACCCGATCACTGCCACATTCACGTGGGAAGGTCGCTACCGGATAGGCGGCGGTTGGATCTATCTCGGAACGCTCGACAGAACCGCCACCGTCCTCTACGACGTAGACGAAGTGCAGGGAGTGCTCCAACCCTGAGGGGAACTAGTCGACGAGGTCGTGCAGGAAGACACAGAAGAGCAAAGACGAGAGACGAGAGACGAGAGACGAGAGCAGAAGAACAAGGACTCCTTGGTTCGGCTGAGCCCCGCAGCGTCTTCGCTGCACTCCTCGGGGTCCCCCCGTCCTGCGGCCGGGGGGACGGAACCTTCGCGACTCAGAGCCCCTTTGTCACCGTCACTCGGGTGGTGATGTCCCGCTCTTCGAGTTCCTTGAGGAAGGGTTCGGGGTCGAAGGCGAGTTCGGGCGGGTGCACACCGGGGGTGACCTTGCCGGCGGATTGCCATGCCGCGGCGCGCGCAGGCAGGACACCCGTGGGGAGTGCGCCCTTCCGCGTCAGGACACCCATCCGGTAGGTCACGGGTTCACCATCCGCGGTTCCGTTGACTTCCGCCACGATCTCCTTCGCAAGGTCACCAGGTGGGTTCGGCGGTGCGGTCAGCATTTCGATCGCAGACGGAACGAAATCTCCCATCATCTCGATCGTGAAGTCCCTTGGAGACACCTCAACACCGCGCACGCTTATCGGATCCGGTGCGTCGAAGCCGAAATCGGCGAGCACACGGACCTTCTCCACCGTCTCCGGGTCCATGCCCCAGTAGTTGATCTTGAAGAAGCACTCGCGTACTCCCTTGTCGGCGAAGCTGACCGGCAGCGTCGCAACCTCCGAATGCAGGGAGAGGTGCATGGGGAGGATGCCCAACGATCCGGCGAACGGGTAGTCCTCGAACTCTGAGAGCGGTTCACAGGCGATGAATTCGCCATCGCGGAACACCATCGGCTGCTGGGTCAACTCGTCGATGATCGTCGGAGCGGCATAGGTGAACTTCACCGTGCCGGGCGGCGGGGGTTTGACTCCGTCGTAGATCTTGATCGCGTCGATCGTGTCGAGTCGATCTGCGGCATACCGGGCAAGGATGTTCGGAGCGCCGGGCGCTGAACCCATTCCGAGCACAGCGCTGATGCCCGCATCGGCAAAACGGTCGCTCAACTCCAACTGCTTCAGTGTCCCGTGGAAGAGGCCTCCCATATCCGTGTAGTGGGTTTCGGCCTCGAGGCAGGCCTCCATCACATTCAGATTCGTGTAGTACACAGTCGCATTGACGCACGCGTCTGCGGGCTCGAGCAACGCAACGAGTGCTGCATGGTCGTTGAGATCGGCCTCGACGATCGAAAGCTTCGGGCTGTCGAGATACTTGGCAATGACGGCGGCCCCAACCATGTCACGATCGGCCAGGATGACTTTGTCAACCCGGGGGTTCACGACGAGATCTTCGACGGAAATGGCGCCCATCTTGCCCGCGCCACCCAACACGATGATTCTCATCAGAGGCTCCTTGCTCTCCGGTGCTGATGATCAGCGGATGGTACCCGCGGTGTCCGGACGCACGTGGTCGGACGAACCGCGGTGGCTTCATGCGACGGGCGAATGAAGCATCCCCCCGCGGGAGTTCGGGGGGATGTTTCATTGCTCGGCTGCCCCGCTCAGCGAAGAGATCCTTCGCCGGCGGCCGATGTCTGTGTTACCCGGGCAGGTGCCATCCATTCATGCAGTCGGGGCCGCCGGTGACGGAGACGACATGTTCTGCGAGGGCTCTTCGGAAGTTGTGGATCGCCTGATCCAGATTGGACCACTTGTCGTCGAGGTCGTTTCCCGTCTCGGCGGCTCCCCGCACATCCTCGATCTCCTCGAGAACCTTCGAGCCGGCCTTCGCAACCGCCTTCGCGGTCTCCGGGCTCTTCTCGGATGTCGATGCGGCCTCGCCGACAAGGCGTTTGACGTCGCCCCCAATGGAGTCGACGTGCACCTTCATCGCTTCCGACGGCTGCCACTCTGGTTTGTCGTGCGACTCGGATACGGCGGCCTTGGTCAACTCATAGATCTCCATGACCTTTGCGTCGATCTCACGGAACGCCGCAACGGTTGTCGCGGCCTTTGCTGCCTCGGCGAGTTCGCGGATCCGTCGGGCGGCGTCGGTGTACGCGCTGGCCACCACCGGGTTCTTCGCCGCTTCGGCAGCGTGCGTGAAGAGTGAGACCTTGTACTCGATCAGACTCTGCGTTGAGCGCCGGACCTTGGCAAGCGCCTCTGCGGCCTTCTCAGCTTCGGTCTTCTCAGGCTCTTCCTTCTTGGTTTCTTCCCCCTTGTCCCCGCCGGCCTCGGCGATCTTCGCCTTCGTGGTGTTGTAGATCTCGTGTGCCTGCGCCTTCATCTCGTTGAGCGCTCCGATATCGCTGCTTCCCTCAGCCGCCGCCTTCAGCGCCTTCAACTGACCGATCGCCCAGGCGTAGATCTCCCGATGCGTCGAGTTGTCGGTCTTGGACTTCTTGTCGACGAAGATGCCGAGTTTGTAGGTGATGGCGTCAAGGGTGGCCTTCCGGGCCTCCGCGATCTTCTCCCCTTCGGTCTGCCCGACGGCCGCCGCGCGCTCCTTCGTGGAGTGGTAGATCTCGTGGGCCGTCGCATCCATGACGCGAAGCTGGTCGATGCTGACTTCGACAGCCGCCTGGCCGCGGAGCGCTCCGAGTTCGCCAATACCTTCGTCGTAGACGAACATGCGATCGGCATTGTCCGTGCCGTTCTTCAAATCGGTGAGGAGGCCGACCTTGTAGTCGATCGTGGCGAGGGTTTGCCCCCGAACCGCCTCGAGGTCATCACCGCTGCCACCATCTGTGGCTGCGACGGGAGCGGCCACCGATCCAAGCGTCAGCCCGAGCGTCATCAGGAGGACGAGCAGGATCCTGGGTCGCGCACATGTGCGTTGCATCTTCACCTCACCGAGTTGGCGAAGCGCCGACATCCCACTCCCGCCCGGGAGCCCCATACGGGTCTAGAGGAACAGAGACGCGTCGCTCCGATTCCTTCCTTGTGCCATCGACCTCACGGCGGCGATTCTTGAGCTGGCGGACTCGAATTGGGTCGGAGGCACTACGGCCACGCTTCTATGGTTGATGCGCGGCGATCTAGTTCTCTACTCTCTTTCCGGGACGAGAAGGGAGATCCCATGCACTGGACGCGAGTCTGGACATTGTTCGGCGTGATTCTCGGAGTGGTTGCATTGTTCATGAAGGGGGCAACCACCGACGGCGAAGAGCTGTTGCCGGCACTTGCCGAGAGCGGTGCAGCGTTTCCAGATGGGATACCGACAATCTGGGGTGGGCTGGACACATGGGTCCAAGTCGTGGTGGTGATCGCCATCTTCGCGGTCGTTGCGCTTGCCATCATGCCGCCGATTGACACTCCCGAGAAGATGCCGTTCGCGCTCACGACAACCGTGATAGGGGTCGCACTGCTTGTCTACGCCATTGTCAAGTTCGTCGAGGCCCGGGACGATGCATCGACCCTTCAGGATGGATTCGCGGAAGCCGCGGCCGCCGGGGCGATACCGGCCGCCTTCACGGTGTCGGCCGGATGGGGTTTCTACCTCCTGATTGCCGGCACGGCGATGGTCGCGATTGGCGGACTTGCCATGCTGATGGGCGTCGGAAGCGAGGACGACGCAGCCGAGGCATGATCCTCCAGTACTAGAACAACACTGATGCTCAGGTCGGGCTGCCGCGCGGGAAGATTCGTGCGGCGGCCCGACGACGCGTCGGGCTCACGCCGTTGCGGCTTCCCGAGGTTCGAGGAAGACCACGGGGATCTCCCGGTCGGTCCGTGACTCGTAAGTGGCGTAGCCGTCGTATGCCGCAAGGACTCGGGGCCACCAGAGAGCCCGTCGGTCGGAATCGGCCGTTTCCGCCTCGACCGCCCATCGGTCACCGAGAACCTGGACGACCGCACGCGAGTTGGCGAGGAGGTTCACGTACCAGTCCGGATGATGGTCACGTCCGCCCCACGATGCGATGACAACAAGCCGCTCACCGTCGCGGAGGTAGAGGAGCGGGACGGTGTGGACCTGTCCGGACCATCTGCCTGTTGTCGAAAGCAGGCACATGTCGTTGCCAACGAGGCGTCGCCCCACGATGCCCCGCGTGCCGCGATACAACACCTGGTGGAGCGTCGATAGGTACTTCGCGGTTCTGTCGTACATGATTCCCGGGCCGGTCGCGGATTCGGCCCGGGGGAGCGTAGCTACCATTCGCGTGTGAGCCTCAGAAGTACGTCACTCGCGAGACTCAAGGGCGGCTCGTTCGATGCATTGATCGTTGGCGGAGGGATCAACGGGGCCGTATCCGCGGCCGTGTTGGCAGGACGCGGGGCCAACGTGGCTCTGGTCGACCGCGGCGACTTCGGCAGCTTCACGAGTCAGGCATCGTCAAACCTCGTGTGGGGCGGGTTCAAGTATCTCGAGGGGTACGAGATTCCCCTGGTCCGCAAGCTCTGCGTATCGCGCAACCGCCTCATCAAGGCCTACCCCGACAACATCAAGCAGATCGCGTTCTTGGCAACACTCGACGACACGTCGCCGCATCCGACGTGGCTGGCGGCACTGGGAGCAGCCGGCTACTGGGGCATCGGGGGTTTCCGAACACGCCGGCCCCGACACCTCACTGCTGAAGACATCGAGGAACTCGAGCCGATCGTTCGGACGGACAGGTCGATCGGCGGTATCCAGTACTACGACGCCTACCTGCCCGACAACGACTCACGGTTCGTATTCGGCTTCGTGCGGTCGGCTATCGACGTCGGGGCGACGGCCGTGAACTACGTCGAGGCGGTCGGTGCGGATCAGGTCGGAGACCGATGGAACGTCACGCTGAGAGACGTCGACAGCGGCGAAGAACCGTTCACGTGCTCGGCACGCATTCTGATCAACGCTGCCGGCCCGTTCGTCGACGCGGTCAACTTCGACCTCGGCGTTCGGACTCTGCACCGAATCGTCTACTCGAAGGGGATCCACCTCATCGTTCCCCAGATCACACCGAACCACCGAGTTCTGGCGTTCTACGACGACACACAAAGGCTCTTCTATGTCATTCCGATGGGACGGCGGTCCGCGATCGGAACAACCGACACTCGTGTCGACACTCCGTTCACCGAGGTCACCGACGAGGATCGGGATTTCCTCCTCGACCAGATCAACGGTCGCCTCAACCTCGAGAATCCTCTAACCCGGGACGACATCATCGCGGATCGCAGCGGTGTACGCCCGCTGGTTGTCTCGACCGGTGGCAGTGATCGACAGGACGTCGACTGGACGAAGCTCTCACGCAAGCACGAAATCGAGACTGACGACGAGCGGAAGGTCGTCACGATCTTCGGCGGGAAGCTGACCGACTGTCTCAACGTCGGAGAAGAAGTGGCCGATGCCGTTGAAGATCTCGGCGTTCCCCTCGAGAAGGACACCCACAGTTGGTACGGGGAGCCGGCAACGGCGACGCGTGCAGAGTTCTATCGCCAAGCGCGGCTGATGCGTCTTGATGACCTTCGGCACAAGCCGAACGTGGAGCCGCTGTCGGATCGACTGTGGCGAAGGTACGGACGGCGCGCCTTCGAGATGCTGGACGAGATCGGGCAGGACCCCTCGATGGGCGAGGACATCATCGAGAGTGCCGACTACCTCAGGGTCGAGCTCCATCTCGCCGCGGAGACTGAGATGGTGACGAAGCTCGAGGATTTCCTCCGCCGTCGCTCGAAGATCACGCAAGTGATCCCCGAGGATGAGGTGGTGAGATCGCCCGGACTCCATGAGGCAGCCGAGATTCTGTTTGGCGAGCAGGCCGACGAGCGCCTCGAGGAGTATTACGGCGAGGTGCCGGACCGTCCTGCCTGACGCCGATTGGGCTGCTACTGAGGCTTGACGGCCCGAATGATTGCCGAATGCATGCCGTCCGCGACGCTGTCGGTCGGTGTGATCTCGACGGATTCGAACCCGGCATCGCTCAGCCCTCGAGCATATTCCGAGAAGGAGAGCGCTCCGGCGATGCAACCCACCCAACTCCCGCGCTCGAGGCGCTCCTCCGCACTGACCTCGTCATCTGCAACAACGTCGCTGATGCCGATACGACCGCCAGCTCGAACAACGCGGGCCATTTCTGCAAAGACCTTCGGCTTGTCTGCGGAGAGGTTGATCACGCAGTTCGAGATGACAACGTCCACGGACGATGCATCGAGGGGAATCTCCTCGATGTACCCCTTGCGGAATTCGACGTTGGACGCGTCGGCCTCGGCAGCGTGCCTCTGTGCGAGTTCGAGCATCTCGTCGGTCATGTCGATGCCGTAGACGAAGCCGGTTGGGCCGACCCTCTTTGCGGAGAGGAGTACGTCGATTCCGGCTCCGGAGCCGAGATCCAGGACGGTCTCGCCCTCTGAGAGTTCGGCAACCGCGGCGGGATTCCCGCATCCAAGGCTGGCGGAAGACGCGCCCTCGGGAACATCGACGAGATCGGCGGCGGGGTAGAGGTCGCGCCCGAAGTCACCGTCGTCGCTGCTGCAATCCGAAGAACAGCAGGACTTGCCGGCGCTGCGCGCGGCGGCGGCGTAGCGGTCTCGGACGGTTTCGCGCAGGTTCGTTTCGCTGGGCACGTTCGCTCCTCATATTGAAGTTGATCTATGTGACAGTATCAGTTATATTGAAGAACGTCAATATGAGTATCTGAGGAAGGGGCGGGTCGTGGAGGTTCCTACGATCCAATCGTGCTGCGAACCGGTACTCGCTGAAGCGCTCGACGGCGGCGATGCTGAAGAGCTCGCCGCCGGGTTCAAGGTGCTGGCTGATCCGGTCCGCCTACGGCTGCTCAGCCTGATCGCGAACGCACCCTCGGGTGAGATGTGCGCCTGCGACCTCGTCGAGCCGACCGGAAGAACTCAACCCACGGTGAGTCACCATCTCGCGATCCTCACCGACGCCGGCCTCGTGTCCCGAGAGCAGCGTGGCAAGTGGGCATACTTTCGAGTTGAGCCGGGACGGGTTGCGATCTTGCGGGATGCGCTGGCGACTCCTCGCCTTCCGGAGCCCACATCACCTGAAGGCTCGGTCCTGACGCCCACCCCTGGTATGTTCTCGCCAACCTAGGGAAGGGAGTCTTCGATGAACGACATCGATTGGGCATGGCTGTTCTTCAGTTTTGAGGGACGGATCAACCGGGGGAAGTTCTGGCTCGGGATCGTCATCTTGTGGGCGGTGGTCTGGATCCTGGCGTTGCTCGCAGCCGCAGCGAATTCGGGGTTCCTGTGGGGGCTTATCTCCGTTCTCAGCATCCTGCTCATCTGGCCTTCGCTCGCCCTGTCGATCAAGCGGTGGCACGACCGGAACAAGTCCGGTTGGTGGATCCTCATCGGCCTCATCCCGATCATCGGGGGCATCTGGGTCCTGGTCGAGACCGGGTTCCTTCCCGGCACGATCGGTCCGAACGAGTACGGTCTCGATCCGCTTGGGCCGGTCGCCGGGTAGAGCCCAGAGCGGCGTCGCCGACCACCGCACGGACGCTGTCTGGGCCGCGAGGATCGACGCAGTCGTCGAGCAGTGCAGCGTCACCGAATGGCCGCTTCTCGCCGTCTATGTTGAACGCCGCGAAGCCGGTCGCCTCGCTTCCGGTCCCTGCCGTGATCGGATCGCACGAGTTCGGATGGCCCGAGCGGTTGTGTGGCAGACTGCCCGCAATGACTCACGATCACGCATGGCCGGGGGAGTACACGTACTGCCCCCACTGCGCCACGGAGCTCGAGACGGTCGACATCTACGACCGACTGAGGCGTCGCTGCCCGTCATGTGGCTACATCCACTGGCGCAATCCGGGTGTCGGTGCGGCGGTTGTTGTGTTCGACGAGGACGGCAAGGTCCTGATGGTCCGCCGCGGGCCAGGTGCGACTCGCTCCGGGTACTGGTCGATTCCGGCAGGATTCGTCGACTACGGCGAGGAGATCCGCGCGGCGGCAGCCCGTGAGCTTCTCGAAGAAACCGGCCTGGTTGCCGAGGTCGGTGACGTCATGTTCGTGGCGTCGAACTTCCATGACCCCTCGAAGCTGACCGTCGGGATCTGGTTTGCCGGAACGGTGACCGGGGGGGTGTTGGTTGCCGGCGACGATGCTGACGCCGTCGGCTGGTTCGCCCTCGACGATCTTCCGCCCCTCGCGTTCGAGACGGACGAGGCATTGTTCGAGGGGATGAGGCCGTCGTCGACAACCCCGGCCGCCGCACATCAGACCGGTAGCACAAATAGAGAACCGAGACTCAAGGGCGAACAGAAGGGCGGCACACTGGATGCAGGACACGAGACTTGAGACGGTCGACCGGGCGGGTCTGACG
>CBFDAN010000014.1:0-14797 GCA_965602815.1 uncultured bacterium | reverse complement strand
CCTTCGTGACATTCTCGAGACGGATCATGAAATCCCTATCGCGGCTGCGTTGTCCTACCCCACCCGCCAGCGCAAAGTCAGGTTACCCGCGACCCTCATATAGGAGGGGTATTGCGGGGCGAATAACCCTGGAGCTGAGTGAGGAGGGACGGCAGGGGCGCGGTAGCAACACACCGGTAGGAAATCGGGAGATCGGACCCCAGCGACCCGCCGAATCGTGCCGGTACTTGCTACGTGCTACTCCCCCAACTGAGGCGCGTGTCCCTAGTCGGCCTGTTCTCTTCTCCACTGGAGGTAGCTGTCCACAAACGGGTCCAGGTCGCCGTCGAGGACGGCTGAGATGTTGCCGATCTCGCGGCCCGTTCTCAGGTCTTTGACCATCTGATACGGCTGCAGGACGTACGAACGGATCTGCCGGCCCCATCCCGCCTCGGTCTGGTCGCCTCGGATCGCATCGACCTGTTCTTGCTGCTCGAGACGGGAGCGCTCCGCAAGGCGGGCGGCGAGAAGCTGCATGGCCCGAGCCCGGTTTTGGGTCTGAGAACGTTCCGCTTGACAGCTCACGACGACACCGGTCGGAAGGTGGGTGAGACGAACGGCCGAGTCCGTCTTGTTGATGTGCTGTCCGCCGGCGCCCGAAGCTCGATAGGTATCGACGCGGAGATCCTCCGGGTTGATGTCCACCTCTTTGACATCAACCTCGGGAATCACATCCACTCCGGCGAACGCGGTGTGGCGGCGCGCGTTCGAATCGAACGGGCTGATACGGACAAGGCGGTGGACTCCCCGTTCGCTCTCGAATATTCCGTAGGCATGATCGCCCTTGACCGTCAGCGTTGCCGACTTGATGCCCGCCTCGTCGCCAACCATGTACTCGTCGACCTCAAACGAGAGGTCGGTGCGTTCGACGTAGCGCAGATACATGCGGAACAGCATGTCGGCCCAGTCCTGGGCGTCAACGCCGCCGGCGCCGGCGTGGACCGAAACGATCGCGGTCGAGTCGTCGTACGGGCCGAAGAACAGTGTCTCACGTTCGAGACGGCTGAGCGTCGTCTCGGTATCGCGCAACTCGGCCAAGGCATCGTCCAAACCCGTTGGATCGTCTTCCTCTACGGCGAGTTCAATCAGAACCTCTGCATCATCAAGCGCAACGCTGAGGATCGCCACCTGTGCGATCGTTCGCTCATGCCGGGCAAGCGTTCGCGTTACCTCGAGTGCGCGATCCTGGTCGTCCCAGAGACCCGGTGCCGACGCCTGCTCCTTCAGCTCGACAAGTGCCGCTTCTTTGCCGGCGACGTCAAAGGAACCTCCTGGCGTCGTCGAGCCGGGAGCGCAGATCTTTCAGGAGGGATCGGAGGTCGTTCGGTTCCATGGTCCGCAGAGCGTACCCGTTGGTGGTCACTGAACGTCTTCGGGACCTGCCGCGGCCCCCGTGACCGCCTTGAACCACTGCGGTCCGGCCGTACGGCCCGCCTGCAGCGGCACGCCCGCCTCCGTAATGATCCTCCCGGTCATTTCATCCGCGAGATGAGTCCCCCGGTACTGCGGGGAAGCGGGCGCATCTTCGGCCTTCGACGCCTTGATCCGCTCGGCGCGTTCGAGCTCGAGGGTGACCAACTGGCGCTCGATCGATTCGACCTGCTCGTCGGTGATGTCATCGAAGCCGTAGGCCGCTCGAACCATCCGTGCCATGTCGGCCCGATAGTCATGTCCGAACGAACCGAAGTGCCCCGGCACCGTCACCATGGCGTTCATCGCGTCGATCGCCACCTGGAGGAACGTGCTGATCGGAGTGAAGTCCATATCGTCAGGTACACCACGGCCTCGGGAACCGCCAAGCCAGCCTGGTTCTCGCACGAGCACGTCTGGCGACATCACTGCTATCGGATCGTTGTCGTGGCTCAGCACCGTCGCCCTCAGGCGGCGGCGTTCCTCCGCCGTCAGCGCCTCGATCTGGTCTGGATGGTCGAACACACCGACGGTTCCCCCGGGCACGCGGTCCGAACTCCCCGCTGCCATGCCGTTGCGAGACCACTTTGCAAGCCCGGGAAGGCCGACCCAAAGTGCGCTGTTGATGCCGTAGTGGTTGAAGCCCTCGATGCCTTGGTACATCACAACATCGGAGCTCGCCCAGGCACCGAGGCTCTCCCCGAATACGAAGACGTTCGGCCGCTGTTCGGGCGGACGCCCGGCGAGGCGTTGACGCACACTCCACAGCAGGGCGCGGAATTGGTGACGCCCCAGGGCCACCTTCTGCACCGAGAGGAACGAAGGGAATCGCCCGTATTGGATCACGCAGGTTGCAATGTCGCCTTTGGAGAGGAACTCGGCGCTTTCGATCATGGTCTGGTCGACCCAGCCCGTTCCGGTCGGAGAGATCAGCAGGAGACTCGACCGATCGAAAGCACCCGTCCGCTCGAGTTCAGCCATCGCCATCTCGGTGCGGCCCATCGAGTACATCGGCTCCGAGTTGTAGCCGACGAACACCCGGATCGGTGTCTTCTCCGCCGGTTCCCCGAGGACTTCTTCGATCATCTCGGGTGAAACGACGTCTGTGACGTACCGTCGGCCCTGCAGGCCCAGGTGAGTGAACGGAGAGCCGCTCTCCTCGGACCCGGAGACGAGCCGCGAGAGCGGCGGCATCGCGTAGGACGGCTCAACCTTCTCGTTTGCCCGTCCGATGTAGCCGACACCCGCGTTGTACAACGAGACGGCGGCGGCGCCCCAGATTGCTGCATTGGCAAGTCCGCCGATGACCCGCTTCGTGCGACCGGGGCCCAGGTAACGAACGAGCGAATTCCTCGACCCGATGTAGCCCTTCGCGAGCCCGGACCCAGCGGCGTAAGTGGCCCATCCCACACCGATCGACATCGGGAGCTCGTTCTTCTGCTCCACCGGCCAGCGTTTGATGACGCGCTTTCGCTCCTTGAGATTCTTCCCTGCCAGCGCAACCAATCCTGCGCTGATTGCGGCGGCCGACAGGACGGGTCGGACGACGCCACCCTTGCGCGTTGACGTGACCGCGGCTTCCCCCGCGTCGTGGACCACACCTGAAACCGCGGCAGCGACGACCAGCTGTCCGGCGCTCCGGGCTCCGGATCGCCACAGCGACTCCCCCTCGCGCACCCGGATCATTGCCAAACCGGCGCCGGTCAGACCGACACCTCCGCGAATGACGAGCCTGATCGGGAGCTTGGCACCATCCGGCGTAGCGGTTCGTGTTCCCTTCTCGACGATCCCCCCAAGACCGCGGGCGGTCAGGCCCGCGAGGCCCATCATGATTCCTTGCTGTACCGAGTTCCTCGGCATGAGCGACGGTTCGAACGACATCGCCATCGCGACACCCTCGAGGGGGCCCGCGGGGGATGACAGCAGGGGGTTGAGGTAGTCGGCGACTTGACCGACGGCGTTTCTGACGTCCATCGCGACGATCCTACCGGCTGTCAGGAAAGAGGTTCGGCCCCGACAGCGCCGTGACAACGCTTGTACTTCTTGCCGGATCCACAGGGGCACGGAGCGTTGCGGCCGACCTTGTCGCCGGATCGTACGACCTGTCTGGTCTTGATCTGCTGAACCGACTTCGCCGACGATGTGGTCACCGACGCCTGCGGTGCTCGTTGCTGCTGCACCACGTCAACGTGGAACATGTAGCGGGTGGCGTCGTGCTTCACAGCGTCGACCAGCTCCTCGAAATACGCGAATCCTTCGCGCTGGTACTCGACGAGGGGGTCGCGCTGCCCCATGGCACGCAGCCCTATGCCGGACCGGAGGTAGTCCATCTCGGCAAGGTGCTCACGCCATTTGTTGTCGATCACCGACAGCACGACCGTTCGCTCGAGTTGTCGCATGACGTCCGAACCGAATTGTTCTTCTCTGGCGGCGTAGACGGCGTCGGCGTCGGCGACATACGCATCGACGATCTCGTCCGAGGTCATTGAACCAGTGTCCGGGAACGATGCGTGCCCGATGGTCGGGTCGTAGAGCGTCTTGATGCGGACTTCAAGGTCGGCCCAATCCCACTCCGAGGGGTCGACGGCCGCCGTCATCTCTTCGACCTCGAATGCGATCGCTTCGGCGCGCCAGCCTGCCAGGAGTTCGGCGGTGTCCACGTTGTCGAGAATCTGGTTGCGCCACTGGTAGATGATTTGCCGCTGGGTGTTCATCACCTCGTCGTACTTGAGCACGTTCTTGCGGATCTCGAAGTTCTGCGATTCGACTTGGGTCTGAGCTCGCTCGATCGCCTTCGAGACCATCTTGTGCTCGATGGGCACGTCGGGCGGAATCTTCAGCCGCTCCATGATCGAGGCCACGCGTTCGTTCGCAAAGCGGCGCATCAGATCATCTTCAAGGGAGAGATAGAAACGCGACTCACCGGCGTCACCCTGTCGGCCGGAACGACCACGCAACTGGTTGTCGATACGGCGCGAGTCGTGGCGTTCGGTCCCCAACACATAGAGGCCGCCGGCGTCAATGACCACCTGCTTCTGTTGTTCGATCTCCGCTTCGTATCGCTCGATCGCGTCGGCGAGTGCCTGGTCGTAGCCCGGGTCGGATTCCGGGATCTCCTTGCGGATCAAGTCACCGCGCGCGAGTTCCTCGGGATTCCCTCCAAGCTTGATGTCGACGCCGCGACCGGCCATGTTGGTCGCAACGGTGACCGCACCGGGTTGACCCGCCTGCGCAATTATGTGCGCCTCGCGCTCGTGCTGCTTGGCGTTCAACACCTCGTGCCTCACGCCGCGTTTCTTGAGCGTCGCAGCGAGACGTTCGGACTTCTCGATGGATACGGTTCCGACGAGGATCGGCTGCCCGTTCCTGCTCCGCTGCTCGATGTCATCTGCCAGTGCGGCAAACTTGTGATCCTCGTCGAGATACACGACGTCGGCCTGGTCCGCTCGAGCGATCGGCCGGTTGGTCGGGATTTCGAGGACGTCGAGTCCGTAGATCTCGTGGAACTCACCGGCTTCGGTGACTGCGGTTCCCGTCATCCCTGCCAGCTTCTCGTACATGCGGAAATAGTTCTGGAGGGTGATGGTCGCCAGCGTCTGATTCTCTTCCTTGATCGCTACACCCTCCTTCGCCTCGATGGCTTGGTGGAGGCCTTCCGAGTAGCGACGGCCCTCGAGCACACGGCCCGTGAATTCATCGACGATCATGACATCGCCGTTGCGGATCAGGTAATCGATATCCCGTTGGTACAGCCCCTTGGCCTTCAGGGCAACATCGAGGTGATGGATGAAGTCGACATTGGCGTGGTCGTACATGTTCTCGACACCGAGGATCTCTTCGACCCGTGTGACCCCAGTCTCAGTGACGACGACCTGGCGCTTCTTCTCGTCGATCTCGTAGTGCTCGTCTCTTCTCAGCCGATCGACGATCCGGGCGAATTCGCGATACCACTTGCCGGTCTCCCCGACCCTCCCGGAGATGATGAGCGGTGTCCTCGCCTCATCGACCAGGATCGAGTCCACCTCATCGACGATCGCGTAGTGGTGGCCGCGCTGCACGCGATCCTCCGGGCGCATCGCCATGTTGTCCCGGAGGTAGTCGAAGCCGAACTCGTTGTTCGTCCCGTAGGTGATGTCTGCTCCGTATGCCGGCTTTCGCTCGTCCGGCAGCATGTCGGATTGCACGAGTCCGACCTCGAGGCCGAGGAAACGGTGGATCTGTCCCATCCAGTTGGAGTCGCGTTTCGCCAGATAGTCGTTTGTCGTGACGAGATGGACACCTTCTCCGGAAAGGGCGTTGAGGTAGGACGGCAACGTCGACACCAACGTCTTGCCCTCACCGGTACGCATCTCGGCGATCATGCCCCGGTGAAGCGCCCCTGCGCCAATGATCTGAACGTCGAATGCCCGCTCCCCGAGAGTCCGCTTCGCGGCTTCCCGCACTACCGCAAAGGCTTCGTCTTCAAGATCGTCGACCGGTTCGCCGGCGGCGACACGATTGCGGAACTCGACGGTCTTCGCTGCAATATCGGCATCGCTGAGAACCTCAGTCTCCGGTTCGAGCGCGTTGACGCGCACAACAAGAGCCTCGAGTTCCTTAAGACGCTTGCCCTCACCAATCCGGAGAGCTTTGGAGAAGATGGACATGAGGGGTGAATGATACGGGGATAGCGCGGTTGTTGAGGGAGGCCGAGAGCCGAAGCCTCCAGCTACCAGCTGCCGGCTACGACAGCGTGATCAGATCCTCGCGGACAGCGTATAGGACCGCTTCGCTCCTCGAGTGGAGGCCGAGCTTGTCCAGGATGTTGCGGATGTGGTTCTTCACCGTGTTCTCGGAGATGAAGAGCAACGTCCCGATCTGGCGGCTCGTCTGGCCTTGAGCGACAAGCGAGAGCACCTCGATCTCGCGCCCGGTGAGAACCGGCTTCCTCGACTGGAGGAGTTCCTGGTGTCGGAGGAGCTGACGGGTCACGTCGAGCAGCTTGCCTGCCATGTTCGGAGAGACGGCGGCGCCCCCGTTGTCCACAGCGTTGAGCGCACCGACGAGGTCATCGAACGGGGCATCCTTCGTTACATAGCCTCGGGCTCCGGCCTTGACACCTACGAGCAGATCCTCTTCGGACTCGCTCGCGGTCAGCAGGATGACCTTGACACTCGGCGCAACGGCACTGATCTTTTCGACCACTTCGAGGCCCGAGATTCCCGGCATGAGGATGTCGAGGAGGACCAGATCTGGCTGGTGTTCCTCGGCGGCCGTCACGGCGGCTTCTCCCCCCCCTGCTTCGGCAACGACCTCGAAACCCGCATCGCGGAGAGCGGAAGCAAGGCCCGCTCGGAACAGCGGTACATCGTCTACAACGAGCAGTCTCTTCATTTCGGCTCGGCCACCCCGGCTCGGTTATTCCGGCTCAATCATCCCGAGATCGCCGTCCCGTCGGTAGTAGAGCACCGACTGCTTGCCTGTGTCTCCGTCGAGGAAGACGAAGAAGTCGTGTCCGAGCATCTCCATCTGCAGTGCAGCTTCCTCGACCGACATCGGCCGCATCGTGAATCTCTTCTTCCTCACAACAACGGCATCTCGGTCCAATGAGTCATCGACCGGATCGTCCAGCGGGTTGAGGTCTTTGTGGCTTGCCTTGCGGGATCTTTGTATAAGTCGTTCTTTGAGCCTTCGGAGTTGGCGTTCGTATTTGTCCGATGCGGTATCGAGCGCCGCCCGAGCGTCAAATGCCTCGGCTTCAACGCGCACGATCTGTCCAGCAGCATTGGAAGTTATCTCGACGCGGTGCCGGGCATCCGCCTGCCTTGGGTTCGCGCTCTCAGAGAACTCGACGTCGACATTGGTGACGTCGTCGAATATCCTCCCAGCGTGCTCGACCTTCTCGTAGGCGAGTTCGCGGACATCGTCGGCGATCTCGGTATTCCGCCCGTGGATCCGAACGTTCACTCGTGCTCCCTTCCGTGATACACGTGGCCCCGTTTCGGGCCCTCCGGGCGCGTCGAAACGATCGAATCGATCTTTCGGGCGCGGAGGGTGGTTCGGTCGATCCGACCGCTTGACGGTAGAACCGTCACTGCACCTCCAAATGGGCCAACTCCTTGCTCTACTCTACTCGCGCAGGTTGCCACCACGACAAGAGTTGGACGCCCCCGAAGTGCGGCGGCGGCCGCTCGCGCTGTTGCGCCCGTTGTAAGCACGTCGTCAACGAGCGCCGCGCCGCGCGGGACTGAATCACCGGTCGCCTCGAACGAAACACTGGATCGTTCGTCTCGGGCTCGCCCCGCATGCCGGGGCCACCACCAGCGCGATTGCACCGCATCGATCACCGGCAGGCCCATTCGCCGTCCGAGCGCCGCCGCCAGCAAAGCCGCGGGATCAACACCATATCGATACGCCCGAAGCCTCGCGCGGGGAATCGGCACGAGAGCGCTTGCCGTTCGCGGGATCCGATTCGCCATCGCGTCGGCAAGTGGTTCGACGGCAGCAACCACCGCCCGGTACTTCACGGCATGGACAAGCCGCCTGGCGGTACCTTCATGAACGAAACCGGCAATGCCCATCAGCCCCGCCCCAACCGTCACCTCAGGCGCCGCCCGCAGCCCAAGCCGGCACGAGCCACAGAGACTCCCGGAACACGGCATGGTGCAAGCAAGACAGAGCATGCAGAGACCGTATCGGACGGGTGAGACAAGATGTCAGCCGGTAGACACGAAACTCGAGACGATCTCCTGTCTCGTGTCTGGTGTCTCGTGTCTCGTATCTCGTGCTGTCTGCCCTGGCCACCAGCAACCCATCACGGGCTGATGTTCTAGGTCCCCTCTTCCCACGACTCCAGATACCTCGCCTGCTCCTCCGTCAACGTCTCGAGGCTGGCGCCCATCGAAGCGAGCTTGAGGCGGGCAACGTCTTCGTCGAGTTCGCGAGGCAAGGTGTACACGTCGGGCGGCAGGTCTCCGCCTCCGTCGACGAGCCACTCCGCGGCGAGCGCTTGGTCGGCGAACGACATGTCCATCACGTCGGCTGGATGCCCTTCGGCAGCACCTAGATTAACAAGCCTCCCCTCGGCAACCACGATGATTCGTCGACCATCGGCAAGTTCGTACTCCTCGAGATTGTCACGAATCGCGCGGCGGGCGACGGCCATCTCGTCGAGTCCCCTGAGATCCAACTCGACGTCGAAGTGCCCGGCGTTCGCAAGGATCACGTTGTCTTTCATAACGGCGAAGTGCTCGGGACGGAAGATGTGGATGTCGCCGGTGGCCGTCAGGAATACGTCTCCAACGGGGGCAGACTCCGCAGCCGTCATCACTCGATAGCCCTCCATCACCGCCGACAGGGCACGGATCGGATCAACCTCGATTACCACGACGTTCGCCCCGAGTCCCGCGGCACGACGAGCTATGCCCCACCCGCAGTCGCCGAAACCAGCCACAACCACGGTCCGGCCGGCAAACAGAATGTTCGAGGCTCGGAGGATCCCGTCGAGAGAGGATTGGCCGGTCCCATGCCGGTTGTCGAAAAGATGCTTTGTTGCCGAGTCGTTGACCGCGACCACCGGATACCGCAACACGCCGTCGGCCGCCATCGCTCTCAGACGAAGAACACCCGTGGTGGTCTCCTCGAGTCCTCCAAGTATCGGCTGACTCGTCCGCTCCCGGTGAAGCACCGTTGTGGTGTCCGCGCCGTCGTCGAACACGATATGCGGTTCGGTGTCGAGGATCGCGTTGATGTGCCGGTAGAACGTCTCAGAGTCTTCGGACCGGATGGCGTAGACGGGGACACCGTCATCGACCAGCGCCGCGGCGACATCGTCCTGAGTCGACAACGGGTTCGATGCGCTGAGCACCACTTCCGCCCCTCCAGCGCGCAGCGTGTGCATTAACACCGCCGTCTCGGTGGTGACGTGCATACACGCTGCGACCCGTATGCCCTCGAGCGGACGTTCAGCTTCGAAGCGCTCTCGGATCGACGCAAGGACCGGCATCCTGCGATCGGCCCAGGCGATTCTGCGGTGTCCCTCGTCTGCAAGTGACGAATCGGCAATGTCGTAGTTCACAGCTTTCCCTTCGCGAGCATCATTTTGAATTCCTCGAGTGTTTCAACGGGTGTCGGATCGACGCCTGCCTCCTCGGCCATGTATACGGAGGTGATGTCACCGACAACGGCAAGACTGTAGAACCGGGCCAATGGACCGAAACCCGCCGATCGCACCTCGCCGACTCGGGGCACGCAGCCGGACAATACGGTGCCCGAGAGATCGAGCCGTCTGGCCACGGCAGGATGTTCCTCCGAATCCCGCAGGTAGACAATCCCGAAATCATCGCTGGCACCGGCCCGCCATCCTTCGAGTTCGTTGTGGTTCATCTCCGGCACAGTTCCGGAGAAGGCCGGCACCTTGGCGTTCTCGTTGATCTGCGTCTTCCAGCGGTAGGCGGCGGTCGACCCGACGCCCCGCCCGCCGTAGATGACTGCCGTGCGGTCCGCGAGCCCTCCTGCAATGTCCCTGCCGAGCACGAACGCCCCACCATCACCTCCGCCGACGAGACCTTCGACGGTGTCTGCGGCTTCATTCAGGGCTCGGTCTACGTTGGAGATCTGACCGGCGGCACGAAGCGTGGCAGCCACGGCGGCCGTCTGGTATCCGACCCCGGCTCGCGGCTGAAGGCCTCCTGGAACCTCGGCATACGGCAAGCCGCGATCGCGTGCAATCTCGCCGAGGCGCCCGCCCGAGGCCACCGCAGCAATGGAGAGTCCCTCGGTGATTGCGGCGTCGACGCCCGAAAGCACCTCTTCAGTGTTGCCGCTGTATGAAACAGCGATCACCGCTGCACCACTGTCGGCTGCCCACTCCGGCAGCCCGTACCCGCGGTGGACAACTATTGGCGCCCGCGGCGACGCCGCCAGGGTCGCGACGGTCGCCGCCATGGCGGATCCTCCCATGCCAAGCAACACGATCGGCCCGTCGGTGCGGAAAGGGTCGACGTCGAGACCGGTCCCCCAACGAAGCTGGCCCGGCAGACTGAGTATGTCATCAATCATCGTCATTGGTCGGCCGGTATGGCTTCTTCGATCAGCATCACCGGTATTCCGTCGCGTACCGGGTACTGGAGGCCGCAGTCCGAGCACACGAGCGCTGGAGGTTCGAGTCGCTCCGTGAGCGTCCCGGCGCAGGACGGACACTGCATGATGGCAAGGAGCTCCTGGTCGATCAGGTGGTCGGTCACGTTCCCTCCTCGATGATCGATGCAACCGCGGCGACGATCTCGTCGACGGCGGGGGAATCGGGGGCTTCGGCGTTGAGCCTCAGCTTTGATTCGGTGTTTGATGGGCGCAGGTTGAACCAGCGATCACCAAGATCAACGGTTAGACCGTCGAGGCGGTCGATCGCTGCGTCGCCGAACGCAGCTGCAACCGCAGCGGTCGCAGCTTCCTGGTCCGCGACGTCGTAGTTGATCTCACCGCTCCCCGCGTACGGCTCGTATTCGGCTCGCAGCTCCGACAACGGCCTCCCGTCCTCGGAGAGTACTTGCATCAGCACGAGCAAGGCGAGGATGCCGGAGTCTGCTCGGTAGTTGTCGCGGAAGTAGTAGTGGCCGGAGTGTTCGCCACCAAATACGGCGCCCGTCTCTTTCATAACCTGTTTGATGAACGAGTGGCCGACTCTGGTTCGTATCGGTGTACCGCCGGCCGCCCGGATCTGCTCAGGGACTGCCTTCGAACAAATGAGGTTGTGCACGATGGAGGCACCGGCCTCGCGGCTCAGGAACCAATCGGCAATCAGCGCCGTCGTGGTGGAACCGGGGAGCGGAACACCCTGATCGTCGATGAAGAACGCCCGGTCGGCGTCGCCGTCGAATGCGACCCCGAGATCCGGATGCTCGACGTCCATCAACGACAGCAAATCGGCGAGGTTCTCGGGCCGCAGCGGATCGGCGGGATGATTCGGGAACGTCCCATCCGGTTCCAGGTAGAGCCCAATCAGCCGTGCCGGAAGTCGATCGAACACAGACGGCAAGGCGATGCCCGCCATACCGTTCCCGCCGTCTGCTGCCACCGTCAGGCTCGCGAACGCATCAACGTCAACCACGGTGAAGAGATGGTTGATGTAGCCCTCGAGGATCCCTACATCGTCGACCGAACCGGGCGCCTGTGCCGTGGGCTGAATTGCAGTCGCGAGGTCCTTGATCTCCACAAGCCCGGTTTCCTCACCGACGGGGGCAGCTCCGGCAAGGCAGAACTTCAGCCCGTTGTACTCAGGAGGGTTGTGGGAAGCGGTCACGATGACGCCGGGGAGGTCCATGAAACCCGAGACGTAGTAGAGCGCATCGGTCGTGATCTCGCCGAGATCCGCGACATCGACGCCGGCGTTGTTGATCCCGTCGATGAGGGCACGAGCGATCGATGGTGACGAGATTCTGCAATCGCGTCCGACGGCGATCCGTTCAACACCCGCGAACTCGGCGAACGCATACCCGACGGAACGAGCCAGGGTCTCATTGATCTGGGACGGATAGAGGCCACGCACGTCGTACGCCTTGAAGATGGTGTCGAGTTCCATACCGTGGATTGTACGGTCGGTCGTGCGCGGGCCGGGTTCCTGTTTCCCATCCATTCCTACACTCACCGACACCATGGCCTCTGACGCTCCGACGACCCTCTCGGTCGTGATCCCCGTTCACAACGAAGCCAACTACGTCGCCGCTGCGCTCGAGGAGCTCTTTGAGGAGATCGCCGATGTCCCGGCGTCGATCACCGTGCTCGTTGCAGAGAACGGTTCAACCGATGGAACCGCCGACGAGATCCGCCGGCTGATGGCGGCCTATCCCAATCTTGCGTTGCTCGAGCTGCCAACAGCCGACTACGGCGCTGCCATGCGCGACGGGTTCCTCGCCACGGACGGCGAGTGGGCGGTGAATTTCGACATCGACTACTTCTCGGCCGACTTCCTCCGATCCGTGCTCGATGTCGATCCCACAATCGATCTCGTGCTGGCCTCGAAGCGGGCGCCAGGTTCCGACGATCGCAGGGGGCCGGTTCGCCAGTTCGCAACGTTCACGTTCAACCAGATTCTCCGATTCGTGCTGTCGTCCGGCGTCTCCGATACCCACGGCATGAAGGCGATCCGCAGACGTGTGATCGATCAGATCGCCAGTGACGTGATCTCGACGCAGGACCTCTTCGACACGGAATTGGTTGTTCGAGCCGAACGTGCCGGCTTTCGGATTGCAGAAGTCCCCGCCGTGGTCGAGGAGAAGCGCGAGGCAAAGACGAGCCTCGTCGCTCGGGTACCGCGAACGCTCAAGGGAGTGTGGCGAATCCGAAAGGACCTGGGCACATGACGCGTCGGGCCGTCACGTGTCGATGTTGTCTCTCTCCCGCTGCCTGATCGCATCTCCGAAGACGATGTCGCGATACGACGCGAACTTCGGAAGAAGAATGACAATCGAGGTGATCAGGTATACGCCGTTGGCAGCGAGACTCGACAACGGCCCGAAGAGCGACTCTGCGAGCCACATAGCTCCCGCCGTGCCTGCCCACGCTGCCAGGTTCACCAGATAGAAGCTGGCAGTCTCGCGCCCCGAGACCTTCCCATCCTTGATCTCGAAGGTCCACGCTCGATTGAGGAGATACGACATGAACGTCGTGAGCCCGAACGCTGCGCTCACCGCGGCGACCGACCACCAACCCATCCAAAGGAAGAGGTTGAACAGAGCGAACGACACCACTGTATTGACGATGCCGATCAAGCCGACCTTCGCGAACTGCGTGAACGCCTCCCTGTTCATGAAGCTGGCGACGTAGTTCCTCATGCGTCGTCCGCAGCGGCGCGCAGGCGTTGGCGCCGGTAGGCGTACACGGCCAATGCCACGAGTGCGATCAACGTAAGAGCCATGCCGAAACTCTCGGCAGTTGTGTTCCTGAACTCGAGGACAACCTGTTCGCCCGTTGGAACGACCACCATCAACGACGGCGCCGCTCGAAACGGCCCATCTGCGCCTTCGACAGTCCAGTTCGGGAAGTAAGACACCTTGACGAGATGCGGCACACCAATTGCTGAGGTCGTAAACGAGATCCGATGATCGTCAGTGACAACGTTGGACACAACTCCGGACCCCGCGTACGGCTGAACGGAGACAAGGCGCTCGTCAACCGTCTCGACACGATTCCATTCGGGTGGCCCGTCTTCCAGCAACCACTTGTCCATGTTCTCGACGTCGTCGTACCACTCGAGCGCTGGGTCGAGGAAGTCTCCGCCACCGGCCCACACCGCGGGTTCCATCGTCGCGACGTCGACAAGGCTGGACGGTGGGAGAGCGAAGATGTGCCACGGCAACGCAACGCCAACCTCGGCCAGGCCCGCGAGGCGTGCCCCTTCTGCGCCCTTCTCCGTGAAACTCACGTAGTAGTCGACGTCGTAGACCGCGAGATGGTCGATTCCGCGTTCCATGTCGAAGCCCCGGTAGTCCAGGCCACGGACCGGGTTCGACGGTCGTTCGCTGACCTCCGATGCGTTGAGGAAGTGGAAGGGTGTCGTGAGCGACGACTCGAAGAACAAGCCCTCCATCGAAGGGTGTCCTTCGCTCCAGTACGGGAACAACATGAGCGCCATCGGCGTCCCGTACTTGTTCATGTCCCCGTTGGCTTCCCACATGATGCGCCCCGGTGGGAGCGTGTCGACGGTCTCCATCAATGTCCGGTACTCGGCGTAGTCGGCCTTGCCTTCGTATCCCTCGAAGTTCCACTTGACCCATCCCGGTACGTCGTGGATCGAGAGAACAGTCGCCACCAGAACGATGAATCCGGCGCCAAGCGACAGGCCAATTGCCACAAGTCGGCGCATCGGCACCCGCCGTGACACTTCGAAGACAGCAAGGCCGAGCGCGATCCCGGCGAACACGAATGTGCCGAAGTACCAGTAGGGCAGCAGCCGTGCGTTGTACAGAACGGTCACGCCGATCTTCGGAAGGATGACGTAGCCAACAAGCGGGAGCAGCGTGAGCCACGCGAGCACAACAACATCATCGCGTCTGAGCATTGTCCACAACATCCCGACAAGTCCGAGGACGAGCACCGGTATGAACTCCCCAGGGAATGGAGACCCAGGAGTGGCATCGCCGACGATATTGGTGACCGGCGCCCACCCCATGTCGGTCGTCATGCCCTGGAGCACCCGGAGCCCAAGCGGCAAGGCCCAGAATGCGCTCAAGGCAAACCCGAGCACCCACGACGGAATCACCGTGCGAGGGCCGTTCCTGCGGAACAACAGCACAACCGAGACGGCGACCACGATCATCGTTGTCACGATGTGGGTCATCGCCGTCAGGGCAAGGACGATGCCTGCCAGCGG
>CBFDAN010000013.1:0-14828 GCA_965602815.1 uncultured bacterium | reverse complement strand
AGTCGCAATGCGGCCGGGTACATGGAGTTCTTGACGCGATCCCTCGGCCTGCCGTTCTAGGCGCGGCACAGGCAAGGCGCCGGGCCGAAAGCGTGCAGCCGCCTACTCGAGCGAGGCTGAGATGGCATCCTTGAGGCGAGGGAGATCGGCCGCTCCCGCATCACCGAGACAGATCATGCCGACGGGGCGCCCGCGGTCTCTGAGTGCGGCCTGATCACCGAACGACTGTGCGGTGATCAGCTTGCCGAATGTGTAGTCCGCTTCCGGAACGGCAAGGTCACCCGTCGGGTGATCGACAATCTGGAGGAAGACTCCTCCCGCCGGCCCGCCCTTGTGGAATTGGCCGGTCGAGTGAAGGAAGCGCGGTCCGTACCCGATCGTGACCACAGCTCCCGTGCCGTCGGCAATCACGTCGGCGATAGCGTTCAGCCGCTGGACCGTCACGCGCGTTGGTTCGAGATACGCCTGGAGTGCAACGTATCCGCCGGGACCGGCCGACGACAGCAGCGTCTTGAGGTGATCGGCGGTGTCCGCTGAATCAAGGGACCATTCCTGAACGTCGAATCCGTCGAGCCCTTCCGTCATTGCCGTGTGGGCGAGGGACTTCGCGAGTTGAACGTCGGGTTGATCGAACGGGTGGACACCGAGAACGGCTCCGGCGGCGGCCGTTGCCATCTCCAGGATGTACATCGCTGCGCCGAGGTCGTAGGCATCTTCGAGGTTCATCGTGACCGATGGCCGTTGTGGCGACACTGGCTCATTGATCCCGATGGCGAACGGGAGCCGATCATCTGCTGGTGCTGAGCTGCCGTCGGCGACGGGCAGGATTCCTTTCCCGTTCTTGCCGAGCGACTCGGCAATGAGCTGTTCGATCCATGCCGGAAACGCGGCGAACTGTGGTTGCGGCTCGAATACGATCTTGTCGCGACCAGCCAGCGCGAATTCGCCGATGGCTGCGCCGAGGCGCAACGCCGGGTTCTCCTCGACCGCGACGTCCGGGCCACAGGCGAACGCGGCCGCGTCGGTAGCGGCGAGCAGTCGGCCCACATCCACGCCGATGAGCGCGGCCGGTACAAGGCCGAATTCGATCAGTGCGGAGAACCGCCCTCCAACGTCCGGGGGAGCGAGAAACACGGCACGGAAGCTCCGTTCTCGGCCGAGTTCTGCGAGCGAAGACTCTGGATCGGTGATCGCGATGAAT
Organism: uncultured bacterium; assembly: GCA_965602815.1. Classification (GTDB taxonomy): domain Bacteria; phylum Actinomycetota; class Acidimicrobiia; order Spongiisociales; family UBA5794; genus JAHEEL01. Next base: position 13,627 of record CBFDAN010000013.1, on the reverse strand, counting down.
CGGCTACCCGGGTCGTCGACGACTGCACTCACGCGGCTCCACAGGTAGCGGAAGAACGAGAGCGTCTCGAGCGTCGTCCCCGACTTCGATGCAACGAGGAACAGGGTCGTGGATGGGTCGACGGCATCGGCAGCGCGCTGCACCGAATCGGGATGAGTCGAGTCGAGAACGGTCAGCGTTGGGCCGCCGATATCGCTGAAGACGGAGGCGAACACCTCCGGAGCGAGGCTGGAACCGCCCATGCCCATGAGGACGACATCGGTGAGGCCCCCAGCAATCGCCTCGGCCGCGAACGCCTCGATCGGGCCGAGCCCATCCCGACCCCCCGGGTTGAGCCATCCGAGACGATTGGATATCTCGTCTCGAGGTGGATCAAACCAGAGCGTCGGATCGCGATCCCACAGGCGAGTGGCGAACTCCGTGTCGCTCCATATTGCGAGACGTGCGTCGATCGCGGACTGAAGATCACCCGCGTCGATCTCGATCCCGACGGTCACGAGCGGCCTTGCTGCGCTTCGATCGCTTCGAGGAGTCCGTTGAAAGCGTCGGCGAATGAGGCAACACCTTCGACCTGCAGTTCCTCGGTGACCGCATCAACATCGATTCCGAGGGCCGCAAGGGATTCGAAATGCTGCTCGGCCGCTGCAACGTCGCTCGTCAAGGCAGTCGAATCGATCGTCCCGTGGTCACGGAACGCTTCAACGGTTGCCGGCGGGATGGTGTTGACGGTGTTGGGTCCTATGAGTTCGTCAATGTAGAGCACGTCGGAGTACGCCGGGTTCTTCGTCGACGTGGATGCCCACAGCGCGCGCTGCGGCTTGGCACCTCGGGCGCGTGCCGTCGCGAAGGGTGGTCCCTCGAAGATCTCCTGGTACCGCCGGTAGGCGAGTTTCGCGTTCGCGACGGCGGCGATGCCGCGAAGTGCGAGCGCCTCTTCGGTCCCGATGGCGTCGAGCGCGGGGTCGATCTTGTTGTCAACGCGACTCACGAAGAACGACGCAACGGACGCGACCCGCTCGGGGTAGTCGGTGCGCTCGGCACCTCGTACGTAGGCCATCGCGACGGCCTCATAGTCGGCCATGCTGAACATCAACGTGGCGTTGACGTTGACGCCGGCCGCGATGAGCTCCTCGATGGCGATGATTCCGGCGGGAGTCGCCGGGACCTTGATCATGAGGTTCGGCCGGTTGACCCGGTCCCAGAGGCGGTGGGCATCGGCGATCGTCCCTTCTGTGTCGTCGGCGAGGGCGGGGGACACCTCGAGGCTGACGTAGCCGTCGAAACCATCGGTGGCGTCGTACACACCGCGCAGCACGTCGGTTGCGCCCTGAACGTCGGCGATGGCCAGAGCTTCGAAAACGGCGAGCGGGTCGCCGCCTGCCGCAGCGATGTCTTCGTCGTAGAGATCAGAGCCGGCGATTGCCGCCTGGAAGATCGACGGGTTCGAGGTGACACCCGTGACCCCTTCATCGACGAGGGCGGCAAGTTCCCCGTTCGTCACCATGTCGCGGCGGATGAAGTCGAGCCATACGCTCTGACCTGCAGCTCCGAGTTCCTTCAGCTTCGACATCGGTTCCTCCGTGGGTTTGGGTTCCAGACAATTCTCGCAGATCCACGAACCCACGGCGCTATTCCCATTCCGCAGACTCACGGCGCCGTATACGGGGTGGACAACCCGGGGTACGCGAATTCAGTCGAGGAGGCGGCGGAGCGTGTCCGCTACGTCGCCTCCGAGGTCGTCGCGTTCGAGGGCTAATGCGACGTTCGCCTCGAGGAACCCGAGCTTGTTCCCGCAGTCGTAGCGCTGACCGTCGTAGACGACGGCGTGGAACGGAACGCCGCCGATCAGGTCTGCGAGTGCGTCGGTCAGCTGAATCTCGCCGCCCGCGCCCTGGTGTCCCCTCGCGAGCAGATTCATGACCCGCGGTTCGAGTACGTACCGACCAATGGCGGCGTAGCGCGACGGGGCGACAGACGGATCCGGCTTCTCGATGAGCCCCTTGACCTCGATGACTCGTCCGTCCTCGGCTCCTGGTGTGATGATCCCGTATGACGCGGTGTCCTCCTTGGGAACCTCGATGACCGAGATCACGTTTCCGCCCGTCTTCTCGTGAACCTCGATCAGCTCGGCAAGCGGGGAGCGGTCGCCGCGCAGCAGCTCATCGGCAAGGAGAACCGCAAACGGCTCGTTGCCGATCAGGTTTCGCGCGCACCAGACTGCGTGACCAAGTCCGAGGGCCTCCGCCTGCCGTACATATGCGATCCCGCCAGGGACCGTTCCTTCGACCCTGGTGAGGTTCAGTGTCTCGTCGTCGCCCCGGTCGGTCAGGAACCGTTCGAGTTCGATGTCTCGGTCGAAGTGGTCCTCAATGGCGGTCTTTCCTCGTCCGGTGATGAACACGAACTCTTCGATGCCGGCGTCCCGTGCCTCTTCGACGGCATATTGAATCAGCGGCTTGTCGACGACGGGCAGCATCTCTTTCGGAACGGCCTTGGTCGCCGGGAGGAACCGGGTTCCGAGTCCGCCCACCGGGAAGAGTGCGGTTCGAACCCCCATCAGCCGGCCACCGATCCGGAGACGCGTTCAGCATGCCCCGTCGCTTTCACGTTGTACCACGCCGCTTCGACGGTTCCGTGCTCATCGATGACAATCGTCGAGCGGATGAGTCCCTCGTATTCGCGGCCGTAGTTCTTCTTGATGCCCCACGCGCCGAACCTCTCGGCAATCGAGTGATCCGGATCAGAGATCAGGGGGAACGGAAGGTCATATTCATCACGGAAGCGAGCGAGTTCCTCCAGTTCGTTCGGACTCACACCGACGATCCCGTATCCGGCGTCCTGAAAGGTCTCATATCGATCTCGGAAGTCGCACGCCTCGGTGGTGCATCCGGGGGTGAACGCGTTCGGATAGAAGTAGACGACGACCCGTCGGTCGGCGAAGTCGGCGCTCATCAGTTCGTTGCCATCCTGGTCGAGGCCTTGGAACTGTGGTGCCTGTTGTCCTGGTTCGAGTCGCATCGGTGTCCCCTCCTTGGATCGGAAAGGCTACTCGTTGGTCCGGCGCAGGCGGAGTTGTCCGCAGGCAGCGTCGATCTCCTGGCCCCGCGTATCTCGCAGGGTTGCGTTGGCGCCGGCGGCCAGCAGGGTCTCGACGAAGCCATGCGTGCGGTCGGACGCCGATGGCCGGTCTGCGCTGAGCGGAGTTGGATTGAGCGGGATGACGTTGATGTGTGCATGCAGGCGCCGGGCAATATCGGCGAGTCGGCGGGCTTGTGCGTCGCTGTCGTTCGCCCCGTCAATGAGCGTCCATTCGATCGAGATACGCCGACCCTTCGCTGCGAAGTAGGTCTCCGCGGCGGTGAGCACTTCTTCGATTGGATATCGGTCGTTCAACGGCACAAGCCGCGACCGGGTCTCATCGTCGGCCCCGTGGAGACAGACGGCGAGATAGACGGGCCACGGTTCGCCGGCGAGTCGCAGCATCCCGGGGACAACACCGACGGTGGATACCGTCACCGATCGAGCCGACATTCCGGCCACGTCGATCAATCGACGGAGTGACTCCCTCACCCGCTTGTAGTTGGCGAGCGGCTCGCCCATACCCATGTAGACGACGTTCGTGACACGGTCGGGGCAGCCGTCGATTGGGAACCGGCTCAGGAACGCGTTGGCGTAGGCGACCTGAGCGAACATCTCGCCGGCTTCAAGGTGTCGATCGAATCCGAATTGACCGGTGGCGCAGAACGTGCAGCCCATCGCACATCCGACCTGTGACGAGATGCACAGCGTCGTGCGTCGCGGGTATCCCATCAGTACTGCTTCGACAGCGGCGCCATCGGGCGCACGGAACAGCCACTTGCGTGTCCGTCCGTTGTCGGCGCTCTGGTCGACTTCGACTTCGAACGGCCACAGGTCGTCGCCAATTGAATCGCGGACCGCAATTGGGAGATTCGTCATCTTGTCGGCCGTCAGGACGGGGTGTTGATAGAGCCAATCGCGGAGCTGTGACGCGCGAAACGACGGCTCATCGCCCAGCAGCGACTCGAGATTCTCCGGTGGCGTCAAATAGGGCGAGGCGCCGGTCACGTATGTTCGGCGGCCTGCCCAATCCACGACGCAGCCTGCGATTCCGACACACCCGCTGCTCCTGCCACTATGGCAACGTCAGCGTTCGCGAGCGCCACGAAGGTCGTGATGCCGGCGTCAACGAGGCGTTGCGCATAGACGGGACCGATGCCCTTCACCTCCGAGAGGTCGTTCACGACGACGGGGCTGGTGGGCGCCGTCCGGAACCGCGGCGGCGGTCCGTCTGGAATCTCTGGTGCCGGGAGCAGCTTGTCTCGGAGCGCCCAAACGGCGGCTCCGAGACCGACAACTACCCCTCCGACCCGGAGGATGTGTTTGATGGGTTGGTTCATGAACTCAATGGTACAGCCTGGAACTCAGGCCGTGCACGCCGACACGTTGGTCCACACCGTCCACGGCGTGCGCCAGTTCTTTCCGATCCGTTCGTAGTACTCCGCCAGGTAGGCACCGGCGGCGATATTGGCCTCTCCGTTGAAAGGGCTGGCCACAAGTCCGCTGCTGTCGACGAAGCCTGCGCCGGATGCACGGCTCTTCCAGTAGGTGGCCGAATGCTGCAGGAGGCCCAGGTATCGGCCACCGTTTGATGCGGTCGGATCGCCCTTGGACTCGTAGTAGATGATTCCGAGCACGCAGTCGACCTTGTCGGCATCCCAGTGCCTCGCCACATCTGATCGCCATGTCTCGACATCCCGACGACCACCCGAATCGGCCGGCCATTGTGGCGAGTAGCCGGTCGACGGTGCCTTGGTTGTGGTCGTCGTCGACGGTGCCTTGGTTGTGGTCGTCGTTGCTCCTGAAGAAGGTTTGGCGGTGGTTGGCGAACCCGCGGTTGTTGTGGTTGTGGAGTCTGGAGCGTCGTAGGTGACAAGGATGCGGACCGACGTTTCGTTGCCGGCGGCGTCCCGAGCGGTGAACGAAGCGCCGTTCGCTCCCGGTGCCAGGACGAGGCTGATGGCCCAGTCGCCGCCTGCGTCGGTCTCGGCCTCGTATGGGCCGGAGAACACCTCGGCCCCCCGTTCGGTCACTCCGGTGAATTCGACAACCCGATTCGTGACGGTTGCTCCATCTTTGGGTGAGAGAACTTGGAGCGCCGGCGGGGTTGTGTCTGCACCAGCCGTGTCCGCGGCGGTCGCTTCGGGGATCGTGGTGGTCGTTTCGGCTGCAGTCGTGCTTGACGATGGTTCAGCGGGCGTCGATTCCTCTGTTGTTGTTGTTTCCGTATCTTCCTCGGCAGCGGTTGTGCCGGGCGAAGGTTCCGCGACCGCAATCGTTGTGGAGGTCGCAAGATCTGCGCCCCGCACCGGAGCAACGGCGAGAGCGAGCACCGCGGAAGCGACGCGCCCGGAGATGAGAAGATCGACGTCAAGTGTTTCGAACTCGCTGTTCTCCGCAGCGGATTCCGAACCGCCCGGTGTGAACGCGGCAAGGCCGATCGTCGCGATGAGAGCGATGATCAAGAGACCAGCGAGAATAAGTGGGATGCGAGACCGCACGGGTGAGATGCTCCGCCCTCCGGCTTGTTTCGGGGAAGCTATCAGTCGTCACCGGCGACTCTGCCGGAACGGGGACAGCGCTCACCCGTCTTGTGTCGCATCAGGCTATCGGTGGGGTGGCGATACGGCAAGCGGACTCCAGCCATAATGTGGCAATTCCGCCGTGAGGGTGCAAGAAGAGACCGGCGCATGCTGTGGCATTCGATCTCGTACACGGGGTCGTTCGCGCCACGTCGCGCGGGCAGCGAGCATGTGTGCCCGGACCCGCCGCGGGACTGACTACGCCTCGATGCGGCGTTGGAGGCGGCGGTTCAGCGCGTCGAGCACAGCCCGGACGGTTGCCTCGCCGTCGTCTCCGCTCGAGAGGGCAGAACCGACCGTCAGATGCTCGCCCCCGGTATCGCCGGCGCTGACGACGATCGCAACCATGACACGTCGGGATCCCACGTTTGCGACGGCGACCGAATCGAGAGCGATGGGAGGGACGGCGTCAAAGGTCTGCTCAACGGCGTCGATGGTCGCCTCACCGATGAGCCGCAAGCGTGTCGACGCAACCGCCGGCCCGATCGCTGTGCCGGTGCGATCTTCGTCGTCGAGACGGAGTGTGACCTTGAGGGTGGTTCGCGTTCCGTTGGGATCCTCTCGCACGCCGACGAGTGCGGGTCGTGACGACACACCTCCACTCAATGCGGTCGGGCTGATTTGAACCACGGATATCACACGGCGATCCACCGACGCTCCAAATCGTGCCATCGCAAGCGACTGAACGTCTCGGACAACCTGCTTGGCCGGCTTGCCGGGAGCGGCAATAACGTGTACCTCGGTGACGCGTGGTCCGTCGCTGACGACCCGCGCGGCATCGACCGAATCGAGGCGGGTGATGGACTCTTCAAGTTCACGATGATTGAACGCCATTACCGAAAATGGTAGCGGGTCGGTGTCGGCCAGTGGTGCCATGCGGAGGAGAAACGCTTGTCACCTGTGGATAAACCCTTTACCGTGGTGTCACTCGCTGCAGCGATGGAGCGGGTGCCCTTGGGCGGGCCAGTCGATCGTATGTGCCAGAAGGCAAAGTTCTCCGGTGGGGCCGGGCGAGCACCTAGAAAGTTAAATGTTTCGATCACCCTTCGTTGGGTGGTCGAGATTGGGTAGGGGAACCCGGGTATCGGATCAACCTCAGCGAAGCGGAACTGCGTCCCGTGAACGACGTCTATGTCGTGATCGAGTGCACACCTCGGAGAGGTTCGTGAAGAACAAGTTGGTCAGACTCGGATCGACGATTGCGAGCCTCGCCTCCGGTCTAACGGCAGGCGTGGCAAGCCTTAGAGTCGGGTAAGTAAGCACCCGGGTGACCCCTCGCCCTCTTGATCGATGGGAACCGAGATGTCCCGGGCCGCGGTCCAGCGACAGCACAAGACGAAGATCCACCTCGCCGCCGGCTTTGGCGTGCTTGGGATCGCGATTCTGGTAGCGCTCATATGGATGCCGTGGCAGACGTTTCCGGATCTGCGTCTGTGGATCCCATTCTCTCTGGCATTTATCTATTTCGAGTGGAATTCGGTTGAGGTCAACGATCGCCTCTTCGCCAGTCCGTCGATCATGGTGCTGCTCACTGCGACGGTGATCTTCGGCCCGGACGGAGCCGTCATCGGCGCAGCGACGATGGCTGCACTTGCCATGGTCACACCGATGGACGTTCTGGAACGTCGATGGTTCCAGCCGATTGTGAACTTCGGACAGCTCGTAGCATCGGCGGCGATCGCGAGCGCGGTCCTCGCCTTGGTGGTCGGAGTTGGACTGCCCTCCGGCAGCTCATCGCTCGATGCCGGACTGTGGAGAATCGCCCTCGGTTCTGCGCTCGGATCGGTCGCCTACGGAACCGCGAACTACCGCATGGTCCTCTTCATCGTCAGTCGGGTCTACGGACGATTCGAGGTGCGACCGTGGTCTCACATCGGAGCGATCCTCCTCCCGATGACCGGCATGGGATTTCTCGGCGGCATGCTGGGCGCCACGTATCTCATCATCGGGACCGCTGCGTTGCCGTTGATTGCCGTCGTGTTCTTCGCCGGCTACCTGGCCTTCGAGTCGTACGCACGGCTACGCGAAGCCCAGGAGTCGACGATCCGCGGCTTCATCAAGGCCCTCGAGGCGAAGGACCTCTACACGCGTGGCCATACGGAGCGGGTCGCTCGCTTCGCCGAAATGATCGGCAAGCAGATGGGCTACGACGGCACCCAACTCGAGCGTGTTCGATGGGCTGCTCTCATCCACGACGTCGGCAAGCTGGCCGTTCCTCGTGAGCTCATCCGCAAGCGGGCTCGCCTCACAGAGGAGGAGTACGACGTGATGCAGCACCACGTTCACTTCGTCGAGGATCTTCTCGACGACGTCGAGTTCCTCAAGCCGATGATCGAAATCGCCTCCAATCATCACGCCCACTACGACGGCAACGGCTACCACGGAATCGGCCACGAGCACGGCGACACGCCGTCGAAGGAGGCGTGCATCCTTGCCGTTGCCGACACGTTCGATGCGATCACGTCGACACGGTCGTATCGCGTTGCCTTGACGCAGCCATATGCATATGCGGAATTGCGCCGCCACGCCGGGTCACAATTCGACCCTGAGGTCGTTGAAGCATTCATCTCCGGCATGGAGAACTCAGGTCACAGCTACGGTTCCGCGGTCGAACTGACCGACCTCGAGGCCCGCAAGATCGCCGAGGAGGGTCTGGAGGAGATTCGGAAGGCCGACCAGATCCACGGTCGGGATTTCCCGTTGGCGCCGATGAGCGAGGGGGCCGCCGATGCCTGAACAGCGCCTTCATCGCCTGTCCCTCCTCTTGTTCTTGCTGATCATGGTCCTTGCCACCGTCTCCGCGATCGCGCTGATTCGATCGGGCGAAGCGTCGGCGAACGTGCTGCTTTGGGCCGGCGTCATCGCGGCATTCCATGCGATCTCTGTGCCGACGCCGTCCGGGAAGCGCATCAACCTTGCGATTGGTCCCTCTGTTGCTGCCGTCATCCTCCTGCCCGACACGCTTTCGGTAGTTGCGGCCTTCGCGATCGGCCTCGTCGGCGGATGGATCGTTCTGCGGTGGAGATCACAGACCAATCGAGAGGCCGACTCCGACTACGTTGCTGAATCCGTCTCGACGCTTGCATTCGGGCTCGTCGCATCCAGCATCCTCGCGAGCCTCACGGGATCGACGCTTCCGCTCGCATGGGAACAACTGATCGCAGTCGCATCCGGTGGGATTGTGTGGTTCGTGGTCCGGGCGCTCGTATCGGCGCTCGTAGGGACAGAGCGCAAGGATCTCGCTTCTCGTTACCTGTGGCTTCTCGCCCTCGAAGACTGGTCCGTCGCGCTGTCGGTATTCACCGGCGGTGCTCTGTTCGGCATGACGTGGAACGAGATGGGCTTGTGGGCCTTCCCTGTGGCAATCCTTCCATATGCGTTCAGCCACCTCGCATTCGTTCGGTACAACTCGACACGAATCACCTATGGCCAGATGATCAGTGCGCTCGCTCAGATCCCGGAGGTCGCCGACCTCGCTCCCCGCGGCCACTCTGCGCGGACCGCCGATCTGGCGGTTTCGATTGCCCGAGAGATCGGTCTCCATCCCAACGAGGTCACCGAACTGGAGTACGCGGCGCTCATGCACGACGTCGGCCGCATCACTCTGACTGAGCCGGCAATCCTGAAGGCCGGCTACACAGATGAGGACATTGCTCGGTGGGGAGCGCAGATCATCGCAGAAGCGCCGTACCTCCAGGACGTTTCGGAGTACGTTCGGGTGCAGCACAGTCCGTACCGGCGCCCCGGCGAGGCGAAGGACCCCGACATCCCGATGATCTCCAAGATCATCAAGGTTGCCAGCGCCTACGACCAAGCGGTTCACGAAATGCAGCTGTCACCGCTCGAGGGTCTGGAACGGGTTCATCGAGGATCCGCGTACGACTTTGATCCGGAGGTCTCAGGCTCCCTTCGCCGAGTCCTGGTCCAGCGAGGAGTGATCGCCGCGTAGTTGCGGGATCAACCGGATGCAGCGCGGACCTGGCTGTGAGACCTGAGACACGAGATCGGCCTCATCCTCGCGACTCGGGCTCCCAGACGTCCCCTCCGCTCGCATCCGTCCGATGTTCGCGCCTCCCCGCCTTCGGCGGGAGAGGCAGGACCGGCGTCTGGCGCTTGACGGTTCTTTCCCTACCGCTCTGCGGCCGAGCCCGGTGTTCCCTGCACCCGATGAGCGAAGAGTCTCACCGGGCGCCGAACCTGATCCTCGAGGAACACGCCGACCCCTATCGCGAGGAACACGTCGCCCATGGATATGACGCTCCCCGGAAGCGGGATGATGTCGGCAAGGAAGGCGAGATGTGTTTCTTCAGTTAGGACCAGGTGTTTCGCGCCGAGCGCCGCGTCGGCGGCCCCCCCGGCGAGCTTCACGGCTTCAAGCATCACGGGCATTCCGCCGTTCGCCGCGATGACGGTGAAATTCATGAGAATGCCGAGGCCGGCTACCCAGAGCCCGGCCATTTGTCGGTTCAGGAGGACGAACAGCAGCAACGGCACGTACGACGCAAGGATCAGACCTACGGCAAGCTCGCGCATCGATCGAGGTATGAATATGGCGCCGAGCTGGAGACCGAAACCGATGATGAGCAGCCACCACGCGCGAACGCCGATCTCGGTCAGGTTCGAGAGCTTCCCCCCTCGAGCGAGCCCGACCACGATCGCGATGACGAGCACGAGCAACATCCAAAGCACGTAGTAACGGTAGTGCCGCCTGAGGGGCCCGTGGGCCGAGATAGTGGAGTATCTGGGCAGGAGCAAGGAGCGAGTAGCAAGAAGCAAGGAGCAAGCAGCAAGACGACGAAATGCACAGTACTCCGCGGCACCGTCGGGGGCTGGTGGCTGGCAGCTGGTGGCTCTCAACTGGTAGCTTCCCTCCATGATCCGGCTCACGACTTCCGGCACCACCGCCACGATCACTATCGATGATCCTGACCGGCGCAATGCTCTGTCGAATGAAGCGATGGGAGAGCTTGGGAACGCGTTGCGCTCGGCGTGCTCCGCCGACGCCGTGCGCGTCGTCGTGGTCACCGGCGCCGGGGACCGTGCTTTCTCCGCCGGTGGTGATCTTTCGGGGGGCTTCGTCGACGCTCCGCTCGCCGGCCACGGCGACCGGAGTGCGCTCTCGGATCTGATACGAGCTATGCGTCGATGCCCCAGGCCGATCGTTGCTCGGGTGAACGGGCATGCTCTCGGGGGCGGACTCGGTCTGGTGGCGGCCTGCGACCTCGCTATTGCTGCAGACCACGCCTTGTTCGGAACGCCGGAGATCGCGGTTGGGTTGTGGCCCATGATGATCACCGCAGTGCTGAGGCCGCTCACGCCAAGGCGTCCCCTCCTCGAGATGATGCTCACCGGGCGGCGGTTCGGAGCCGAGGAAGCCGTCGAGTTGGGAATCATCAACCGGGCCGTGCCCTCAGCCGATCTCGACCGAGCCGTCGAGGAGACGGTTGCGGCGCTCGCGTCGCAGAGTCCGGCGGCCCTTGCGCTCGGGAAGGCCGCGTTCTACGCCGTCGAAGACATGGACCTCGACACGGCGCTCGATCATCTGCACATCGGACTGACGGCGGTGGCATCAACCGAGGATGCCCAGGAAGGTGTGAAGGCGTTTCTCGAGAAACGGGATCCCCGCTGGCGGGGCTACTGATCTACGAGAACCAGCGCTCGAGCTTCTCGTCGATTTCATCGGCCGTCACGGCGCCGAAGATCTGTTCGAGGATGAAGCCGTCGGCCGAGATGATGTACGTCGCAGGAAGGCCGCGCACGTCGTAGCCGTGAGAGACGTCACCGTTCTCGTCGAAACCGATGGTGTAGTCGATCCCGGTTGATGTGGCGAACTCCGTCGCGGCGGTCGGGTCGTCATTGATGGCAACTCCGACAAACTTCACATCGTCGTGAGACTTCGACGCCGCATTGATGTCCGGCATCTCCGCCTTGCACGGCGGGCACCATGAAGCCCACATATTGAGGAACACGGGGCGGCCGTCATCCACGAGGTGTTGCGAGAGCGTGAATCCAGCGCCGTCGAGTGTCATCACGGTGAAATCGGCGGCCACCTGCCCGTGGTTCGGGGGCGCTTCGGCATCTGCAATGTCAGCGAGAGCGGGCACGTCATCGGGCGCCGAGTCCGAACTGGAGCAGGCCGCGCCAAGAAGCGTCAGGGCTGTGAACACAACCACGAAACCGAGGCGCAGTCGGTTTGGAAGGTGGGCAGCGGCCATGTCCGGACGATACCTGCGAGATGCCGGTATCGAGACCTCCAGCGGCGGGTCGAGGCGATGGGTGGAAGGTGTCGGGGATTGGCCACCGCCCGGATATATGCACTCGACCGGACATATGCACTCGAATAGACGCCAACACTTCGGGATATCATGAGCGTGTTCCGAGAGCCCGACCGCCATACACCTGCGAGGACCCAGCATGACCGAGACTCACGATCCCTTCAGCGCTCGCCGTACGATCGGCACACCGCTCGGCGAGAGGGTCATCTACCGCCTCGACGCGCTCTCCAAACTCGGTGACATCGAACGCCTCCCGTATTCGATCAAGGTCCTTCTCGAATCGGCACTGCGGAACCACGATGGGCGCATCGTGACCGACGACGACGTACATGCCGCCGCTCGGTACGACGCAGGCGATGTTGGCGAGACGGAGATCGCATTCAAACCTGCTCGCGTGGTGCTCCAAGACTTCACGGGTGTCCCCGCTGTGGTTGACCTCGCCGCCATGCGGTCCGCCGTGGTCCGGATGACCGGCGACACTGCGGCGGCTGCGAAGGTGAACCCTCAGGTCCCTGCCGACCTCGTCGTCGACCATTCGGTCCAGGTCGACGCCTTCAACTCCCCGAACGCACTTCGCATCAATTCGGAGATCGAGTTCGAAAGGAACATGGAGCGATACGAGTTCCTGAAGTGGGGCCAGGCCGCGTTCAACGACTTCCGCGTTGTGCCACCGGCGACCGGCATCGTTCACCAGGTGAACCTCGAGTATCTCGCCAAAGTCGTGTGGGACCACGGCGGGATCCTCTACCCGGATTCCCTCGTCGGCACGGATTCTCATACGACGATGATCAACGGTCTGGGTGTTGTCGGCTGGGGCGTCGGCGGCATCGAGGCCGAAGCGGTGATGGTGGGGCAGCCGATCTACATGCTGCTTCCCGAAGTCATCGGATTCCGACTCACCGGGACTCTCCCCGATGGTGCAACGGCAACCGACCTCGTACTGCGCATCACGGAAATACTCCGCAAGCACGGCGTGGTCGGGAAGTTCGTCGAGTATTTCGGTCCTGCCCTCGACGCCATGCCGGTTGCGAACCGTGCGACGATCGCCAACATGGCCCCCGAATACGGCGCCACCGTCGGGTTCTTCCCTGTCGACGGTCAAGTCTTGGACTACATGCGGCTCTCGGGCCGAGACGAGGCGCTGATCGCCACCGTCGAGCAGTACTACAAGGAACAGGGCATGTGGCGCGATGAGAACCGTTCCATCGCCTACAGCGCGCAACTCGAACTCGATCTCGGGACCATCGTCCCATCTCTCGCGGGGCCAACGCGGCCCCAGGACCGCATCGAGCTCGACAATATGAAGGCGCAGTGGCACACCGATCTCGAGGGTGGGCTCCGGCCGGATGGAGCGGTCGCAGGCACGACGGCCACTGTGACTGCTGAAGACGAAACGTTCGAACTCGGCGACGGGAACGTGGTGATCGCTGCGATCACATCGTGCACGAACACGTCGAACCCCGATGTCATGATCGGAGCCGGTCTCGTTGCTCGGAAGGCCAATGAGCGGGGACTCAAGCGCAAGCCCTGGGTGAAGACCTCGCTGGCGCCGGGATCGAAGGTTGTCACCGACTACCTGGTGAAGGCTGGGCTCTTGGAAGACCTCGAAGCCGTCGGGTTCTGGACGGTCGGCTACGGCTGCACCACCTGCATCGGGAATTCTGGGCCGCTTCCTGCGCCGATCGCTGCGGG
>CBFDAN010000012.1:0-14828 GCA_965602815.1 uncultured bacterium | reverse complement strand
CACGACTCCGGCATCGGTGCCGACACAAGTCGATACGCGGCACCGCCGACGCCGCGCCCCTCGCCGGGGAGGTCACCGGGCGCGCCGACAACAAGAATACGGGATGCTGTGGGATCTCCCGGCCGAGCGGCCGTGAACGTGAACGCCTCGCGGTACTCATCAGCCGGGAGACCCGCCCGGCCGCCCACGACGGTCGCGCCCGCCGCGGCTACGAGGAAGACCGAAGCGGCTACCGCAATACCGGCCACGAGACGTCGCCATCCACCGATCTCGCGCGTTCTGGTGATCGACTCAATCGATGGCCCAACGATCAACGCGAGGCCGAGGGTGACCAAGGCAAGGCCGACACCTTCGACCTCACGGCCGAAATCGAACCCGACCGATCGGGCAACCAGCGCACCGGCGGTCACCGTGATAGCGCCCCAACCCGCCACAAGCGCAAGCCGCTGAGGGGCGGCGAGGAGCGTCGCAAGCGCCGCGACGCCGGCGACCATTGCGGTCACGGTAGGGATGGCCCAATATGCCGCGCCGTCGCCGAGGTATCGCACGAGGTCGGCGGCGCCGAGCCATGGGAAGAGGAGCGGCACGGCGAGGACTGTGGCAACCAACGACACACCGACCGCCCGCCAAGCTGCTCGGTCCGTTACATTCACCAGCGCCCACACGATGAGGACCGCGGGGGAAATCAAGAGCGCAAGCGGAGCGAGTACAGCCACGATCCCAGCGAGGGCGGCCACCGCTGCAATCCTCGCGGTCCGACCGAGCCAGGAGGCCGGAATCGGCGAAAGCGAGAACCGCATGACCCACGGGACAAGCCCAAGCGCAAACACAATTCCAACGCTGGTCTGCTGTGCGATGGCTTGCGCTCCTGGGCCGGATATGTACACAACGCCGGCCAGAGTTCCAGCCACGGCGGCCATTCCCCACGTACGGAGGAGTCGAACCACTCCCCAGATGCCGAGGAGCCACGAGCCCGCCGTGAGCACGAACTCAGCGAGACGGCGGTTGTCGATCAAGATCGTCTGAATCAGGCCGGCGAATCCGATCAGCGGACGGAGCGGTTCAACTGACCCAAGTCCTGCCGGATTCCATCCTCCGGAATATGCCCCGACTGCCGAGGTACCCGACTCCGCGAACGGCAGGGTGTAGCCGACTGCGGGAAGACCGACGGTCCAGATACTGCGCGTGGCGAGCAGAACGAATAGGAAGGCGACCGCGCCCACAACAAACGCCGGCCTGCGTATTTCGCTGCCGATCGCCTCGACCGACAGCCGATCCTCGCCGGGGAGCCTTTGTCTGATCCGATCTGAAAGCTCCTTGACGACGGTCTTGAGCGCGACGGAGCCGCTGACCTGGTACCGGAACAGTTCGGCATCGCCGACGACCCGACCACGCCTCGCGGCGCTCCGCGCACCGAGGGTGCTCGGAAGCTTCAGGAGGTACCAAGCCCAAGCTCTCAGCCAATCGAAGAACCTCCACCGCCCGAGGAACAACGAAAGGACACATTGAGCGAATCCGGACAAGAAAGCCATTGGAAGTGCCCACAGCAGCGTGGTGGATCCGTAGACCTTCGTCATCGCCCGGAGGCGGCCACCCCGTTCCCGCCAGCGGTCGATCTTCCCCGAGTCATCGCGAGCGAGCACCTCCGATGACGGGACCACAACTATGCGGGCGCCGCGGAGCCGAGCGCGCTGGCAGAAATCGACCGCGGCAGCGAAGGCGGCCATCGACCGATCGGGGCCGCCGAGCCCTCGAACCAGATCGAGTCGCATCAAGACCGATTGTCCGCCTACGGCGGCAACGTCGCGAACGACGTCGTACTGCCCCTGGTCGCGCTCGTCACCTTCGAACCCGGTATACGGGGAGTCGAAGACGTCGGTCGCGAACCCCGCCGACAACAACCGCTTGGGCTGGTCGATGTCGAGCACTTTCGAGCCGGCAACCGAAGCATCGAGCCGAGTTGCCTCGTACGTGAGCGCTGCGAGTGCGTCAGGGCGAGGCTCGACCCCTTCGCGTACGATCCACAAGTGACTCTCATCGCCAGAAGCATCGACGGCGCCACCGATGTTTGCGATCCATCCGACGTCATGGTCGGCCGCGATGCGCCGCGCGTCACTCTCGCCTCCGACCACGATCATCCGTTGCGGTCCGTACACTTGCCGACGAACCGCTTCAATGGTGGATGGAAGATCTGTGCCGCTGCGCGCGAGGATCGCGACCGCGACTGAAGTGGGGGGTGCACCCTCCGGAGATGACATGAACGACGCCATTCAAGGCTCGAAGTCGACATATTCCAATCCTTTCGCCGTTCTGCTAGCTGGAGGAGTCGGCGGGGCACGCACGGCCCGCTCCCTCAGGACGGGATTCACCGCGGCGGAGCTGACAGTCATCGGCAACGTTGGTGACGATGACCACATGTACGGCATCCCGATCTCAGCCGATCTCGACACGCTGGTGTACACGCTTGCCGGGATCGAGGGGCCGGAGGGCTGGGGCATCCGGGGCGACACCTTCTCCGTCATGGATCACCTCCGTTCTCTCGGCGTCGACACGTCGTTCCGATTGGGCGACCGAGACCTGTCGATCTGCCTGCTCCGGTCACAGTGGCTCACCTCAGGAGGATCACTCTCCGGCGCAACCGCATCGATCGCGGATCGCCTCGGTGTCGATACGCCGATCCTTCCGGCGTCGGACGACCCAATCCGCACGCGGCTCCGCACCGTCGAAGGTTCCTGGCTCTCATTCCAGGAGTACTTCGTCGGGCGAGGTCATCGCGACGAAGTCGCAGAGATCGAGTACTCCGGAGCCGAGACTGCCGATCCAGGTCTCGGCGTCATCGAGGCTATCGAAGCTGCGAGCATCGTGGTCATTGCCCCATCGAATCCCCCGCTGTCCATCCAACCCATCCTCGAGATTCATGGGATCGCACGCGCGATTGCGGCGCATCACAGTGTGATAGCCATCAGCCCGCTCTTCGGTGGGAAAGCGCTGAAGGGACCGGCCGATCGGGTGATGGCGTCGCTCGGCTACCCGAAAGGAAACGCTGGTGTGGCCGCCGCATACGACGGATTCATCACCGATCTCGTCATCGACGCAGGTGACGCGTCCGATGCCGACGAACTCTCCGATCTCGTCACCGTTCACGTCACCGACACACATCTGACCACACGCGAGGCATCCCGACGGTTCGGTCGTTGGTTCAAACGGGCGTTCACATGAGCATCGAGATCTTCCCCGTTGGGGGAATCCCCGAAGTGACCCCAGGCGACGACCTCACCGCACTCATCATCGAAGGGCTGGGTGCTTCCGGGATTGCACTACTCAACCACGATGTTGTGGTGGTCACCCACAAGGTCGTGTCAAAGGCGGAAGGCAGGATCGAGCCGGCCCCGGACGACCAAGCGTACCGCAAGCTGGCCGAACGTGAGGCACGATCGGTCCTGCGCCGCCGCGGAGATCTGCTCATCACCCAAACCGAACACGGATTCATCTGTGCGAACGCCGGCGTTGACCGTTCCAATGTTCCCAACGGCTACGCCGTTCTGCTCCCGATCGACTCCGATCGGTCCGCCCATCGTATCCGCGTGAACCTCGAAAGAGCGACGGGAACCACGATCGCCATCGTTGTGACCGACACATTCGGACGACCGTGGCGGAGGGGCCTCGTCGATGTCGCAATCGGTGTCTCGGGTCTCCCGGCCATCCTCGATCTGCGGGGAAGCCCAGACGCTCACAATCGTACGATGAACGTGACCGAGATCGCCATCGTCGACGAGATCGCCGCCGCGGCCGATCTTGTCATGGGCAAAGTCGACGCGATCCCCGTAGCTGTGGTCCGCGGCCTCGACCTCGCAGGCGACGGACGCGCCACCGATCTCATCCGCCCCCCCGAAGAGGACATGTTCAGGTGAGACATGAGACACGAGACATGAGACATGAGACAAGACATCGACCGGGGTTCGGTCTCGAGTCTCGAGTCTCGGATCTCGGATCTCCTGTCTCGTATCTCATGTCTCCAGTCTCGTATCTCATGTCTCCTGTCTCGGATCTCCTGTCTCCAGTCTCGTATCTCGTCTCTCATATCTCCCCTCTCACGTCTCCTCATGCCTGAGCTTCCGGAGATCGAGGCCTATATTCACGCGCTCCGGCCTCGGGTTGTTGGATCGATGCTCCAGCGTGTTCGGATCCAGAGCTTCTCTGTTCTCAGGACGTACGACCCGCCCATCGAAGGTGTCATTGACGTGTCGGTCGACGGCGTCGGACGCCTCGGGAAACGAATCGTGATCCACCTCGACGGCGACCTCCACGTCGTGATTCACCTCATGGTGGCCGGTCGGCTCACGTGGCTCACCCCGGAAGCCGCGATCCCTCGCCGTTCTGGGCTGGCAGCACTCGACTTCACGGACGGCACACTGCTTCTCACCGAGGCCGGATCGAAGCGGAGGGCGTCGATTCATCTCGTTGACCGGAGCGGCCTGGCAGACCTCGATCCCGGAGGGGCCGAGATCGCCGACCTCGGCGTCGACAGGTTTGGAGGGCGCCTCTCGAGGGAGCGGCACACGCTCAAGCGAACCCTCACCGATCCCAGCCTGTTCTCGGGGATCGGTGGTGCGTTCGCCGACGAGATCCTCTGGGCTGCCCGACTCTCCCCGACCCCGCTGCGCACCAATCTCGACCCTGGCGAGGTCGCTCGACTCTACGAAGCGGCCGTCGACACGCTGGCCCGATGGACGGACCTCCGCATCGCGGAGGTAGGTGACGGTTTCCCGACGAAGGTCACAGCCTTTCACCCGAATATGGCGGTTCACGGGAAATACGGGGAGCCATGCCGAGAGTGCGGGGCACCGGTCCAGCGGATCGTACACGTCGGCCGCGAAACCAACTACTGCGCTGGATGCCAGACCGGCGGGAGGATCCTCGCCGACCGAGCCCTCTCCCGGCTCCTCAAGGACGATCGGCCGAAACACCTCGATGACACGCTCTAGGGCGCTAGGGATGCTGCCGCAGCCAGTCGATCGTCTGGACCAGGCCGTCGTCGAGACTGGTCCACGGCTCCCATCCGAAGGCCTCACGTGCCGCAGATGCATCGAGACACGACCGACGCTGCTCCCCCGCCCTTGCTGCTGCATGGTTCGGTCGTGTCGGTGATCCAACGATGCGAGCCATCCGCTCGTAGAGGCTGACCACCGTGGTTTCGATCCCGGTGCCGATATTGAAGTATCGACTTCCTCCCATGAGCGCAGCACGCCAGCAAGCGTCGGTAACGTCTTCGACGAACACGTAGTCGCGCGTCTGGAGGCCGTCTCCATAGATCGTGGGTGTGCGGCCACCGAGGAGATCGCTGCTGAAGATCGCAACCACGCCGGCTTCGCCGGCAGGGTCTTGTCCGGGTCCGTAGACATTCGCAAGCCCGAGCGAGACGTAGTCGAGACCGGCAGTGCGCCAGAAGTAGTCGAGGTAGTCGTCCGCGACCTTCTTCCCCACACCGTATGGGGAATCGGGTTTACGGTCGACCGACTCCGGCGTCGGAACGGTCTCGGTGTCCCCGAACGTTGCCCCGCCGGAGGATGCGAAAACCACCCTGTCGACACCGGCGTCGCGAGCAGCAACGAGAACGTTGATCGTGCCGAGCACGTTGGTCGATGCGTCGCCGACCGGATCGGCGACCGACGAGCGGACGTCGATTTGAGCAGCGAAATGAAACACCACTTCGGGCGCGAATCCGATGAACACGTCGCGCAGTTCGGGCGTACATATGTCGATTTGATGGAAGTGAACGCGCCCTCTCGACCGAGCGCCAGCAAGCCGGGAGAGTCTGCCGCTCGACAAGTCGTCCACGACCAGCACTTCGGTGCCTTCATCGACGAGTCGGCTGACCAGATTCGAACCGATGAAGCCAGCCCCGCCGGTAACGACCGCTTTGCCGATGCTCATATGCCCCTCCGATTGTCGAGAATCGTAGTCGGGTCGTAGAGGCGGACTTCGCCGCTCCGGATGGCAACGAGGCCGTCGGCGGTCTCAACCAGAAGAGCGCCGTCGTCCGAGATGCCGGTAGCCGTGCCCGATCCGGATGTGTACGAAACTACCCGGCCGATGGTGACGCAGGCTTGGCGATACTCATCGATTCCCCAGGCGCCCGAGGGACGGTTCATCCGTTCGAGAAACCGATCAACCCACATAGTCGCAAGGTCGCGAGGAGCGACCGCGTCGGACCCGCTTTCGAAGAGGGCTGTGGCGCCCTCGATCGGATCGACCCAGAGCAGGTTGATACCGCAGCCAACCAGAGCGATGCCGTCGCCGGATTCAACGAGGAGGCCACCAACCTTGCCCACTTCTGACATGAGATCGTTTGGCCAGCGCAAACCGACGGTGATCCCGCAGAGCTGAGCGATGGCCTCACGCACGGCGAGCCCGGCGACGAGCGGGATCCGACTCCATGCCGAGGTCGGCCACACCGGTTGGAATGCGAGCGACGAATACAGCGCCCGGTCAGGTTCGACCCACGTCCGCCCGAGACGGCCGCGGCCCGCACGCTGATTGCCGGCAATCACCAGGACCGGGGTCGTTGCATCGGCACGTGCCCGAGCTTCGTCCTGGGTCGATTCGGCCGATTCGAGTTCGACAATCGCGTATGGTGTAGCCAATCACCCACCTTGATGGTCGAACCTGAGCCTACCGGGAGGCCTGTGAGCACCGAAGACCGTATCAAGAAGCTGCGCATCTTGCGCGAGGCGGCGCAGGCCCCTGCGAACCAGCGCGCCATCGACCGACAGCACGACCTCGGAAAGCTGACGGCGCGTGAGCGAGTTGAACTCCTCCTCGACAAGGATTCGTTCCAGGAGCTCGACATGTTCGTGCGGCACCACGCCGCCGGCTTCGGCATCGAGGATCATCGCCCGCCGGGAGACGCGGTGATTACCGGATACGGCACGGTAGACGGGCGCACGGTGTTCCTGTTTGCCGAGGACTTCACGGCCTACGGCGGGAGCCTCGGAGCAGCCGTCGCCGACAAGATCTGCAAAGTGATGGATCTTGCGATGGACAACGGTGCACCACTCGTCGGGATCAAGGATTCCGGTGGCGCCAGGATTCAAGAGGGCGTCGCCGCGCTGCATGGATACGGGCGAATCTTCGAACGGAACGTTCGTGCGTCCGGCGTCATCCCCCAGATCTCGGTCATCATGGGGCCATGTGCCGGTGGTGCAGTGTATTCGCCGGCCATTACCGACTTCGTTTACCAGGTTGAAGAGACCTCACACTTGTTCATCACCGGCCCGGAGGTCATCAAGACCGTCACCGGCGAAGATGTCACCATGGAAGAACTCGGCGGTGCGCACGCTCATGCGACACGCTCCGGAGTGACCCATTTCGTCGTGCCGGACGATCGCTCCGCCATGGAAGAGGTTCGCTTCCTCCTCTCGTTCCTTCCGCAGAACAACATGGAGGTCGCCCCGTTCTTCACGCCGCTCGATCGTCCCGAGCGGAAGGACGAAATCCTCACGACGATTGTCCCCGACTCGCCGAATCAGCCCTACGACATGGTTGACGTGGTCGCAGCGATCGTCGACGACGGTGAGTTCTATCAGGTACACGAGCACTTCGCGCCGAACATCATCGTCGGTTTTGCCAGGCTCGATGGATATACCATCGGCGTCGTCGGGAATCAGCCGGCCGCGCTCGCAGGAACGCTCGACATCAGCGCTTCGGAGAAGGCGGCCCGATTCGTCCGATTCTGCGATGCATTCAACATCCCGCTGGTCACCATGGTCGACGTACCCGGATTCCTCCCGGGCGTCGGCCAAGAACACAACGGCATCATCCGCCACGGTGCCAAGCTGCTGTACGCGTTCTCCGAGGCGACCGTACCTCGCGTGACCGTGATCACGCGCAAGGCCTACGGTGGCGCGTTCCTGGTCATGAACGCTCGAGCGATCCGCGCAGATGTGGTGTTCGCGTGGCCGACCGCCGAGATCGCCGTGATGGGGGCCCCGGGCGCCGTCAACATCATCCATCGCAAAGAACTGCGGGCGGCAGACGACCCGGAAGCCGAACGTCAACGCCTCATCGATGAGTACGAAGACCGTTTCAACAATCCGTACGTCGCTGCGGAACGCGGTTACATCGACGACGTGATCGAGGCGCGCGAGACCCGGCCCCGGCTGATCCGTGCCCTCGCCATGCTGCGAAACAAGAGGGAGGCCATGCCTCCGAGGAAACACGGCAACATCCCGTTGTGAGCACACCAGTCCGACAGGTCGACGGCCACGGCCCCCAGAGTTGATCTCGCGCGCCTCACGGCCGGCACGTCCAGTGCGCCCACGCCGACTGGTCGGCCGCCAACGAGTAGTCGACGAGCCATGCCGCGGCGGCGACGTTCGCTTCTGGATCAAGCGCTGAGACACCCCCGAATCCCGCCTGTTCTGATGCGTGCTCCCACGTGCCGTTGATGAACTGGAACAGACCGGCGGCACTGCTACGCGGGTTGGTGGCGTTCGGATCACCGTTCGACTCGCAATCGATGATGGAGAGGGCCTCGGCAATCCGATCCTTCGCAAAGTACCGCTCGACCAACGGACGCCATCGCTCTACCGGATCGACGGCTGGCTGCTCCGCAGCCTCGCTGGCTGGGTCGATCGCGGCGACCTCTCCACGATGGGCCGTTTCCTCGACCTCGCTCCACGGCTCCGTGAGATCCGCTGCCTCCTCCGACACCTCGGCGATCGTCGGCGTTCCGAGAAGCTCAGCGATCAGGCGAACAACTCCGGGAATCGCAAGCACCCCAGCGCGATGTCCCGCATCCGCGACCGTGAAGACGATCTCACCAACGGCATCGAGTAGCTGACCGGCTTGGTCACCGTCGAGATTGGTAGCGTCGACCAACGCGTCCACGGCAACACTCCGTCGAGCCGGATCGGCCATGAGCACCATCTGGTCGACGATCTCGACGGCCGACTCGGCGTTCCCGGGTTCCCACGGACGCGCAACCGTGTTCTCGGCGTGCGCGAACACCGTCGGCGACGCGGCGAGGCCGAACGCGACAAACCACACGATGAAGAGGCGGGGATACCGCATGGGGAGACCCATGAGAAACATCAGGCTACGGAACACACCGCGATACCCGTGCCATTCGTAACCCGGCGCGCTGATCTGGAGTCGGACGAAAGACGAACGACCCTTCTCGAATCGACGTTCCTAGGATGCTCGCTGTGAAATCCGTTCTGATCGCGAATCGTGGCGAGATCGCCGTGCGCGTGATCCGCGCAGCACGAGATCTTGACCTCCATACGATCGCCATCTACTCGGAACTCGATCGCAACGCGCTCCATGTCAACCTCGCCGATGAGGCGTGGAATGTCGGCCCGGCGCCCTCGGCGGAGTCGTATCTCAACATCCCGCGCATCCTCGAAGTCGCCCGCGAGTCGGGCTCCGATGCCGTCCACCCGGGCTACGGATTCCTTGCAGAGAATGCGGGGTTCGCACAAGCCGTCATGGACGCCGGGATGATCTGGGTCGGCCCATCTCCCGAAGCCATCACCACGATGGGCGACAAGATCGCTTCCCGCGTGGCCGCAGATCGCGCCGGGGTTGCATCGGTTCCCGGCACCATCGAACCGCTTGCGAATGTCGCCGAAGTCCAAGCATTCACCGAGGAACATGGATTCCCGGTTGCCATCAAGGCGGCGCACGGAGGAGGCGGCAAAGGACTGAAGGTCGTATACGGCGCAGCGGACCTCGAATCGGCGTTCGAGAGCGCTCGCCGCGAGGCCGAGGCCTGGTTCGCCAATCCTGAGGTGTATGTGGAGCGGTATCTGCAGATGCCACGACACATCGAAGCTCAGATCATCCTCGACTCACACGGCAACGGCGTGTTCCTCGGAGAACGGGATTGCTCACTGCAGCGACGCCATCAGAAGCTCGTGGAGGAGACCCCGGCGCCCGGCTTCTCCGATGCCCAGCGAAGCGAACTGGAGCAGGCGGCGCTCGCCATAGCCCGAGCCACGGGATACGTCAACGCCGGGACTGTGGAATTCCTCATGGACACGAGTGGGGATCTCTTCTTCCTCGAGATGAACACGAGAATCCAGGTGGAGCACACCATCACCGAGGAGACGACAGGCATCGACCTCGTCGCCGAACAACTCCGAGTCGCTGCCGGAGAGCGCCTCTCGTTTGATTCGGTTGAGCGCAGCGGCCACGCCATCGAATTCAGAATCAACGCCGAGGACCCGGCGGCAGGGTTCCTTCCGACCCCCGGCACGCTCTCCACATATCGCGAACCCGCCGGGCCGTGGGTACGGGTCGACAGCGGCGTCTGCCAGGGCGCCCGCATCTCGCAGTACTACGACAACCTCATTGCAAAACTCGTCGTCCGGGGACGCGATCGCGACGAAGCAATCCGTCGCTCGATCCGAGCGTTGACCGAATTCGAGATCGAAGGGGTGGAAACGACCATCCCGGCCCATCTACGGATCCTCGCGGGATCCGACTTCGCAGCGGGCAAGATTCACACTCGGCTCGTTGAGGACTCGATGGATTTCAGCGATCTTGCCACCCCCACGTCGCCTGCGATGCCGGAGGACGAGGAGCTCCAACAGCGAGAGATCACCGTCGAGGTGGGTGGCCGCCGGTTCGAGGTGAAGTACTGGTCGCAGGTCATCGCCACGACTGGCTCGGGTCAACGGCCGGCGCCGCGGCGCAAGGCCCCCAAACTCGGCAAGCAACAAGCAGCCGGCGCTGAGGAAGGGCTCGTCGTCGCTCCGATGCAAGGCACCATCGTGAAGGTCCATCACGCCGCGGGTGAGTCGGTACGTGCCGATGAGGCAGTCTGCGTGCTCGAAGCCATGAAGATGGAGAACGAGATCAGGGCGCCGATCGATGGCGATATCGTCGATCTGCGCGTGCAGCCCGGTGACACCGTCACTGCGGGCGCCGTCCTCATGATCATCAAGTAGGAAATACACCCGTTGAACTCGTCGAGCGTTATCCGGCGCGACGATATCGCCCGAAGACTCCCACAAGGGAAGCCGAAACCTCGCCGATCGTTGCTTCGAGCCGGAGGGCGTCGCGGATCGGATAGAGGAGATTGGCATCCCCCGAGGCGGCTTCGCGAATCGAGTTGAGAGCGGCCTCGACAGCGTCTGGATCGCGGCGGGCACGCACGTGGCTCAGCCGTTCCACCTGATCGGCCTCGATCCTCGGGTCGACGCGAAGCACCTCATGTGATTCCGGATCCGGCACCTCGAATCGGTTCACCCCGACGATCACGGTTGTGCCGGTCTCGACGGCACGGGCATGCGCATACGCGGCATCCTCGATCTCGCGCTGTTGGAACCCGGCCTCGATCGCGGCGACGGCACCGCCCAGATCGTCGACCTGAGTAATGAGATCGAGGGCCTCGGACTCCAAGCGGTCGGTCAGCGATTCCACGAAGTATGAGCCGGCGAGCGGATCGACGACCGACGCAACACCGGACTCATAGCCGAGGATCTGCTGCGTGCGCAACGCGATCACCACCGCATCCTCGGTCGGAAGGCCGAGTGCCTCGTCATACGAGTTCGTGTGCAGGGATTGGGTTCCCCCGAGGACGGCCGCCAACGCCTGGTACGCCGTTCGAACGACATTGATCTGGGGCTGTTGCGCCGTCAGCGTGGAGCCGGCCGTTTGGGTGTGGAACCGCATCCTCCACGAATCCGGCGAGACAGCACCGACACGGTCCTTCATGAGCCGGGCCCAGAGTCGGCGTGCCGCACGGAATTTCGCCGCTTCTTCGAACACGTCATTATGGGAGTTCCAGAAGAACGAGAGACGCGGAGCGAACGCGTCGACATCGAGACCCGCCCTTGTCGCCGCTTCGACGTATGCAAGTCCGTTGGCGATCGTGAATGCGATCTCTTGAGCGGCCGTCGACCCCGCCTCACGTATGTGATAGCCGCTGATCGAGATCGTGTTCCAGTTGGGTAGCTCGGCGGCGCAGTAGGAGAACACATCGGTGATGAGCCGCATCGACGGCGCTGCAGGGAAGATGTAGGTGCCGCGAGCGATGTATTCCTTCAGAATGTCGTTCTGCACGGTGCCGCGCACACGGTCGGAGGCAACACCCTGTTCCTCGGCGACGAGTTGGTACAGGAGCAGCACCATCGGCGCGGTCGCGTTGATCGTCATCGACGTAGTGACATCCCCGAGCGGTATCCGGTCAAACAAACGGCGCATGTCGTCGATCGAATCGATCGCGACGCCGACCTTCCCAACCTCACCCGCCGCCATTGGATCGTCCGAATCGAGTCCCATCTGGGTCGGAAGGTCGAAGGCAACAGATAGGCCTGTTTGCCCTGCGTCGAGCAACCTCCGAAACCGCTCATTGGTCACAACTGCGTCACCGAAACCGGCGTACTGACGCATCGTCCAGAGGCGGCCGGTGTACATGGAGGGATATGGGCCACGGGTGTACGGATAGATCCCGGCAACGCCCAGGGCCTCATCCGGATCCCAATCTCTCAAGTCGTCTGGTCCGTAGCTGCTTTCGGGTGTGTCGCTCATGAATGCCTGGATCCGGGGTCTATCGGAGGTCCGTTCCTATGCTCTTCGAGAACCCGATGCTACTTGCGGGATCGGACGGCGAAGGGGATACGCCCTTACCTCATGGAACCGAACATTCATGAAGCCCACCGGGGAGACCGGAGGCGTCGCCGGCTGCCGGCGTTCATCCTGCTCGCGGTCGTTACCGTCGTAGGAGCCGCGTGGGTTGGGCTTTTCGGATTCCTCGGCTCGAACGCGGCGCTTGGGACGGTCGAAGATCTGGAGGAGCGCTACTTCTGTGACGTTGCAGCCATGGATCTCTCGTTCCCGGATGTCTCGCGGCTCTCGCGTGTGACCACCGCCGACGGGATCGAGCTTGGCAAGCTCTCCGAACGCAACAGCCAACCGATACCTCTCGACGAGATGCCCGAGCTCGTTGTTGGTGCGTTGCTCTCGGCCGAGGACAACAGCTTCTACCAGCACGACGGCGTCGACTTCAAGGCAATCGTCGGTTCGGCCATCAGGGGCGCGGAGACGGGTGCATCAACAATCACCCAGCAGGTGGTGAAACAAAGCTACCTCTCGGCAGACCGCACACTCGAGCGCAAGATCTGTGAGGCTCAAGTCGCGGCAGAGCTCGAAGAACGATACTCGAAGGACCAGATCCTAGAGTTCTACGCCAATTCGGTGTACTTCGGCTCGAACGCGTACGGAGTCCGCGCGGCTGCCCAGGAGTACTTCGCCAAGGACCTCGAGGAGCTCACCCTGGCGGAAGCTGCGACCCTTGTGACGCCCATCAGGAATCCAACGATCTACCACCCTCGACAGAACCCGCAGAACTCATTCGCGGTTCGCAACCGCACTATCGACTTGATGGCGGCGAACGGATACGCAACCGCTCAAGAAGGTGAAGCCGCAAAACAACGGCCCCTCGGCATCGTCCCGCACTCGACGCGTGAGGAACTCGATCCGCTGGTGATGCTGGCGGTTCGTCAGGAGCTCCTCGACTCCGACAACTACGGCCTCGGAGATTCGTATGCCGAGCGCAAGCGGGCCCTGTTCGGGTGCCCCGCAGCCGACACGACATGCGAAGGTGGCGGGGGCCTCCACATCGAGATCACCGTTGACTACGACCTACAAACGGAAGCGAACCGCATCCTCCGAGCTTGGTTCCGACCGGAGTACGAGGGGCCAACCGGAGCGATCGCGACCATCGACAACGAGTCGGGTGCGATTCGCGTCATCGCCTCCGGTGTGGACTTCGGGGATGACCTCGATGCAGGCGAACGTCCGTACGACCTAGCCAGCTCCGGAGCGAGAAACGCCGGGTCTGCCTTCAAGCCGTTCACGCTCGCCGCCGCGCTCGAAGGTGGCGATCTCGAGGGGCGTCCGGTGACGCTTGCCTCTCTTTGGGATCGATCAAGCCCTGCGGTGATCGACTGCGGGTATCCGTGTTCCGCTGACGGGAACACGTGGACGGTCGAGAACGCCGGCGGCAACGCCGGCCATGACCTCCAGACGCTCGAGTCGGCCACCTACAACTCCACCAACACGGTGTATGCGCGAGTCATCGACGCAATCGGACCGGAAGCCGTGGTCGACGCGGCACGACGACTCGGAATCACTTCGCAATACCTCAAGGCCTACCCATCGATCACGCTTGGAGCCGCATCCGTGAGTCCTCTGGAGATGGCTGCGGCATACTCGACGATCGCCAACTACGGACGCCGCGTGGAGCCGTACCTTGTGCAGCGGATCACCGATGCATCGGGATCCGTGATCTACGAGCACGAGGTTCACAGTGAGCCGGTGCTCGACCGTTCGGTCGCGGCCGTCGTCGTCAGTACGCTCGAGAAGGTAGTCAGCCAGGGCACGGGGACGCGAGCCGACATCGGCCGACCTCAGGCCGGAAAGACCGGAACTGCAACGGACCACACGGACGTGTGGTTCGCCGGCTTCATCCCGCAGCTCACCACAGTCGTGTGGGCCGGGTATCCAGACCGCCCGGTCCCTATGGAGCGCTTCACCATCTGGAACGATCTCGATGGCAAGGAGCAAGCCGTGCAGCGCGCATTTGGTGGCACCGTCGCGGCACCGCTTTGGAGGCAATTCATGGAATATGCAACGGCCGACCTCCCGGCCGTTGACTTTCCGGGAGAGCCGGGTGGGTGCGATGTGTATCGGATCGTCCCGAGAACGGTTGTCCCTGATCTCAACGGCTTGGACATTGAGGAGGTGGTCGTCGCGATCTACGGGGCGGGCCTTCGACTCGATCGACGCGACGCCGATTCGCCGCTCCCAGCAGGGCAGAT
>CBFDAN010000011.1:0-15034 GCA_965602815.1 uncultured bacterium | reverse complement strand
GATTGAGCGGAGGGGTATTTCAGAACGTGACATTGACGCATGCAGCCGCCATCGCTCTCGGTGAGCAGGGTTTCGCCGTCCTCACCCACCGGCTCGTGCCGCCAAACGACGGAGGCCTGGCGCTCGGACAGGCCGTGATCGCGGCAACAAGGAGGTGATGGGGTATGTGTCTCGGTATCCCCGGCAAGGTCATCGAAATCACCGGTGAAGGTGTAACCCGAACGGGGAGAGTCGATTTCGACGGCATCGTCAAGGAGGTCAACCTCGCGTACGTGCCCGAAATCAAAATCGGCGACTACACGATCGTCCACGTCGGCTTCGCCATCACGCAACTCGATGAGGAAGCGGCGCTCGAGACGCTCGCGCACCTCCAGGAACTCGAAGCCGTCGAAGTCGAGCTCGACCCAGACACGGCACTTGCGGCAGAAGAGGCGGCGGCGAAGGGCGGGGAATGAAGTACCTCGACGAGTTCCGCGACCCGGATCTCGCACTCCGCCTCATCGACGACATCTCCCAAATCGCTACGAAACGCCATGTCCTGATGGAGGTGTGCGGCGGGCAGACGCACTCGATCATCCGCAACGGCATCGACCGGCTCCTCCCCGACGAAATCGAGATGGTCCACGGCCCTGGTTGCCCCGTCTGTGTCACGCCGCTCGAGACCATCGACAAGGCGCTCGCCATCGCATCGCGCGAAGGTGTCATCTTCTGCTCGTTCGGGGACATGCTGCGCGTGCCCGGATCTGGGCGCGACCTATTCTCGGTCAAGAGCGCCGGCGGCGACGTCCGCGTCGTCTACTCCCCACTCGATGCCGTTCAGATCGCACGCGACAACCCGGACCGCGAGGTGGTGTTCTTCGGAATCGGCTTCGAGACGACTGCCCCGGCCAACGCCATGGCGGTCTACCAGGCGAAGCAAGAGGGACTCTCCAACTTCTCGATGCTCGTCTCGCACGTGCTCGTGCCTCCGGCGATGCGGGCCATCCTCGACTCGCCGACGAACCGGGTCGAAGCCTTCCTCGCGGCCGGGCATGTCTGCTCCGTGATGGGCTACAACGAGTACGACCCGATTGCCAAGCAGTACGGGACGCCGATCGTGGTCACCGGATTCGAACCGCTTGATCTGCTCCAGGGCATCAAGTCGGCTGTTCTGCAACTCGAGGAGGGCCGGGCGGAGGTCGAGAACGCCTACCAGCGGGCCGTCAACCGCGTTGGCAACATCCCAGCGCAAGAGATGGTCAACGACGTGTTCACCACGATTGACCGGAACTGGCGCGGCATTGGAATGATCCCCCAGTCCGGCTGGGCGCTCGCCGAGGACTACAGCGCCTTCGACGCCGCCGAACGATTCACCGTCACCGACATCGATACTGTCGAGTCGCCGCTCTGCCATGCAGGCGAGGTCCTGCGCGGCACCCTGAAGCCGGACGAATGCCCCGCCTTCGGCAAGGAATGTACGCCGAGGACACCGCTCGGCGCAACGATGGTATCGGCGGAGGGGGCCTGCGCCGCCTACTACCTGTACGGGAGATTCCAGGAGCTGGAGGCGACACCGTGACCATCGAGAACTGGTCGTGCCCCACGCCCCTGCGAGACCATCCGTCGATCGTGATGGGTCACGGCGGAGGTGGCCAGCTTTCGGCTGAGCTGATCGAGCATCTGTTCGTGCCGGCGTTCGGTAACGGCCAACTGGCGGAACTCGCCGACGCGGCAGTCCTCGACCCGGGCGGCCTGATCTCATTCTCGACCGACACATTTGTTGTCCGCCCCCGATTCTTCCCCGGCGGCAACATCGGTGAGCTTGCCGTCAACGGCACCGTGAACGATGTCGCCATGCGTGGCGCCATCCCTCGCTACCTCAGCATCGGACTCATCCTGGAAGAAGGCCTCCCCTTGGCTGAGCTCGGTGTGATCGTCGAGTCGATGGCCGCGGCCGCCGCTCACGCCGGAGTCACGATCGTCACCGGCGACACGAAAGTCGTCGACCGCGGGCACGGCGACGGTGTGTTCATCAATACGACCGGAATCGGGACGCTGCGGGACGGTGCTGACATTCGCCCACAGCGGGCCGAACCGGGCGATGTGATCATCGTCTCCGGCAATGTCGGGGATCACGGAATGGCGATCATGTCGGTTCGTGAGGGCCTGGAGTTCGAAGCGTCGATCGTGTCCGACACGGCAGCGCTCAACCACATGATCAACGATGTGCTCGACACCGGTGCGGACGTCCACGTGCTTCGCGATCCGACGCGCGGTGGCCTGGCTGCCTCGCTCAACGAGATCGCGAACGCTGCAGATGTTGGTGTGCTGCTCGACGAGCGGGCGATCCCCGTCGATCGCACGGTCGCCGCGGCGTGCGAGCTGCTCGGCATGGATCCGATGTACGTCGCAAACGAGGGCAAGGTGGTTGTGTTCGTCCCCGCCGCCGACGCCGACCGGGTTCTCGGCACCATGCGCTCTCACCCGGAGGGCATCAACGCCACCATCATCGGTGAGGTCACCAGCACTCACCGCGGCATGGTTGCCGCTCGGACTCCTCTTGGTTCGACGAGGGTTGTCGATATGCAGGTCGGTGAGCAACTCCCCCGCATCTGCTGACATCGATCGGTTCGTCCATAGACCGTGGAAGCCTGCCTCCCAAGGCTATGCACGCGTGCCCGGTCCGGACCGATCAGTCTCGCTCGGTGAGCACATTCAGCCGCGTTCCGATCTCGAGATGCTCCTCGAGCGGGTGCCGAAGTGGGAGATTCGGATTGACCTGGTATCGGTTCCGCCGACCAATCCGTTCGTGCGAGACGTACCGTCGCCGTCGGCCCGTTCGGCGATGATCCGGGCCACGACGCACTCGGTATCATGCTGCTTGAACTCAGCTCTTCGCTCGCCGCGTTGCGAGGCGGCACGCTCCATATCGTCCACGCCTGGCGCCTCGTCGGAGAATCCCTATTGAGGCGTGGCCGGCACCGACCGCCGGCGGCTGAGGTCGACGCGATGGTCGCGGAGGCGTTCCGGACGGCGGAGCGCGATCTCGAGAAGCTGATGTCCTCCGCTCCCGATACGGACGTGCCCATCAAGCGGCATCTCGTGAACGGCGAAGCAGCTACCGTTGTGCCGGAGGCACTCTAGACCCTTGGCCCGGGGGTGGTCGCGATGGGAATGCTCGCACGGGCCGGCCTCAAGGGTGTATTCGTCGGCAACACAGCGGAGCGGGTGCTCGGTTCCATCGACGTGCCGGTTCTTGCTGTGAAACCGCCCGGTTTCGAAACCCCGGTAGCGGTGTGAGCAGCGATCGGAATCTCATGGAAGACCAACCCGGCGAGGCACGGCCAAAGCACGGAGCATTGCAGCGGGTGGCGTGGACACGCGGCCGTGGCTGTGCCGACGTGGCGGACCTGCTCGCTGGTGGCGCGGCAATGCGCATCGAGGGCGACCTCCGGGCGACGTGCATTCGTGAACGCGTCGATGCGCTGGTATCACGCAAGCTCTCGAGCTTCGATCTCGTGCCGGTCATTGTCCCGCAGGCGGTCGACTTCGAGAACGTCGAAGAGGTAACCGCAGCAGTCGGCGGCGGACCGCATTCGCCATTCGCGGTGGCGGTGGCAGCTCGATTGGGTATCACGATGGCAGTCCCGACCCTGGCCGCGTCGGTCTACCGGGAGCCCGACGCCAGGGAGTCGACGCTCCGACGGCTCGAGTCGCTGGTCGCTCCGTTCCCATCGGTCCAGGCCAGCGCAGTACGCGGAGACAGCGCCGTCCACCTCATTGAGAGCCTTGACCCCACAACGCTCCTCGTGGTTGGCGCGGCGGGCGGTTCCTGGTTCCAGCGCCAGATCTACGGTCCGGGGCATCGGCTTGCGGTTCGTGCGCCTGCCGGCGTTCTCGTCGTACGCAACGCAGAACCGCGCTGCTTCCACATGGCCGAGGACGCCGCGGGAACCATCGCCGGACCGCATATGTCCGTCCTGGCAGCGCGCCAGATCATGCGTGATCCGGTGATTGCCGTCGCGGAAGGCGGCGTCCTCATCGGTGTCGTTCGGGCCGACGAGTTGGAGGATCTCGACGGTGATCTCATGATGCGGGACGTGATGCACCCGCCCGTCTCCGTGGGAGCTACCGAGCCGCTCGAAGCCATCGCAGAGGTACGCGAGTACTTCGGCGGCGGACCGATCCCCGTGATCGACGACGCCGGCACGATCGTCGGCATGGTTCCGGCCGCGGCATAGAGGGCAGCGGCCTTCTTTGGCGACAGACGGGGCACGTGGCCCGGCCCCCGGCGCAACCTCCGTCGTACACTTCAGTCATGGAGTTCGAGGCTCGACCGCTGACCATCGAGACCTGGGGCGACTTCCTCACTGTGATGGGACCGAGCGGAGGAGACGCCGGCTGCTGGTGCATGTACAACCGACAGACCACGCGCGAGTTCGATGCCGACAAGGGGGAGAGGAACCATGCGGCGATGCGGGTTCTGGTCGAGGGAGGAGAGGTCCCCGGCCTGATCGGCTACCGCGATGGAGAACCAATCGGGTGGGTGGCTGTTCAGCCGCGCGAGGTCTACGGCCGCCTCGGCCGGTCACGGGTCGCCAAGCCGCTCGACGACCGTCCGGCATGGGCCGTCACCTGTTTCGTCGTGCCGAAGGAGCACCGCGGACAGGGCGTGGCGTCGGCTCTCCTCGAGGCGGCATGCGAGTACGCGACCGAACAAGGAGCGACGCTCATCGAGGGCTACCCGGTTGAGCCCCGTGAGGACCGGATGCCCGCCTTCTGGGCGTGGATGGGGTTCGCTTCGATGTTCGAGGATGCAGGATTCAAGGAAGTCGACCGTCGCACCGAGACCCGCCCGTTCATGCGCCGAGATCTCTGAGTTGAGGGAGACTCATCACGTGAACCGACGTCGCTCGTTCCTACGATCCTGCCCGTGGAAGATGTCGCACCTCACATCGGGACGCTCAGGGAGAAGCCGCTTCACGCGTCTTTGAAGCGGTGGTACGCCCGGCCGGGTGATCGAATCGAGGTGCCGGTTGATCGGTTTGTGATCGACCTCGTCAGGGAAGACCTGCTGATCGAGGTGCAGACTCGGGGTTTCTCCTCCATGAAGCAGAAGCTCGCCGATCTGCTGGATCTCGGACACCACGTCCGAATTGTCCATCCGATCCCCCTGAACAAGTGGATTGTCAAGGTCGACGCCGACGGCAATGTCCTCAGCAGGAGACGCTCTCCGCGACACGGCGATCCGACCGATGTGTTCGCGGAACTCGTGAGCTTCCCCGGCCTCGTGGTGGACCCACATCTGGAGATCCACCTGATCCTGACCCATGAGGAGGAGTGGCGACGCCGCACACCCAACCGTTCGTGGCGCCGCAAGGGCTGGACGGTCACGGAACGTCGCCTGATTGACGTGGTGGACACGTTGATGATCTCCGGTGCCGAGGGCCTCGCGCAACTGCTGCCGGGAGACCTACCCGAGCCGTTCACGACCGAAGATCTTGCGGCCGCTCTCGGCCGGACCCGCCGTGCCGCCCAGCAGATGGCCTACTGCCTACGACAAGCCGGCGTGGTCGTTCCCGTTGGCAAGGTCGGGAACGCCATCCAATACCAGGTCAGCTAGCCCCGACCGCCCGCAAGCCGATCCGTCTACAACAGAAACACGGCTACGCGCGGGTGCCTCGCCGGATCGTCGGGCTGCGGTGAACCGGGTCGGATAGGGGGTGGCCATCATCTTCAAGGTCGCGTTCGGTCCGAGCTATTTGAGCAAGGTTGGTGCGGTCGAGGGCGTCGGCAAAGGCCTTCTGGGCAATCAGCCAGGTATCGTGGATGGGGCATACGTCGAATGGTGGCGATGCTTCGTGAGTTCGACGAACGTGCCAATCAGCGGATGCCGGACCCGCACTGGCACCCGATGGCACTGGGAGTCGACCCTCCATACCAACGTCGAGGGTACGGGCGTGCGCTCGGTCGCTCGGGCATTCAAAGAGCCAACGGTGACAACAAGCCGATCTACCTCGAAGCCGAGACGGATGCCAAAACCACGTTCTACAACAAGCCCGGATTCACGGTGCTTGGCGAGATGACGATAGAAGCGATCCACCTGCCCTTCCCCCTGTTGATTCACAACCGGAGACCGCCCACGCCTGATCGGAATACCGGCGCTCGTATGTGCCGATGGGGGCAGGCCGCTTCGTTGCGGGGAGAACCGCGGTGTCGCAGGCCAACCCGCGATCGATGGTCCTCATTTCGCGAGGTTCGCCGGACAGTTCTCAGCGCTGCGGGTGTTCCGACGGAGTGAGAACCGTCGGATGCAGCCGGGGATTGAAACCGCTGGCAAGCGCGGCAACCGACGTCGGTGGCGTCAGTACCTCCACCTCGACCCCGCGCGGCCGATCACTCGGTCGCCCCCAACCGTCGAACGTGAACCGCTGCACGTGGTTGCTCGTGACCAGGCAGGACTCACGGGTCACCGGATCGACGATGACGGTACCGGTCGGCAAATCGTCGATCGGGCTGGTCGTGAGAATCCGGTCGTGAGCCCGGATGAGTCCGCGGCCGCGCCGGTATCGTTCGGCGCCGATCCTTCGGTTGAGTTCGGGCGCCAAAACGACGCGGCCGGTCGCTGTCGCGGACGTGACCGCACTTCGAAACGAGAGGTAGTCGGCACGTCGACACAGCCCACACGGTCGATGACCGGCCGCCAACGCCACCGCATCATCGAGGAAGAACAGCGGCGTCCAGGTCCTCGGGGCGTTGAGCGGATGCCTCCAACCCCGGTATTCAATTCGGCACGTGATCCACAGCGAGCCGCGGTGGTGGCGCACCAGCCCTCCCGCATCATCAACCAAACACCCGCGGTTCCCTGTGAACAGCCCCCGTGATGGGACAGCGTGAAGGTCACCCCATGGATCAACCCGATTGCCGCGAGGCATACCTCCTCCAAACGGTGGCAACGACTCTGCCGCCGTGCCGCCAAGTATCGCCGCGAGAACCTAGGGAGTGGGGGTTGGTGCTGCGCGGTACACGTCGTTGGGGTGTTCTGGGTACCCTTCGCAGCCAAGAAACACCCTGAATACCTCCTTCAGATCGCCGGGAATCCACGGCGTCTCGGCGAGATCCCCACGCTGCTCGGAGATCGCGTTCAGCTGGGCACGGAAGTCGAAGCACTTTTGCTTGTCCTGGGCAAGCGCAACCCTGTAGGCAGCCATCTCGGAGCTATCCGAGAGATCATCCCAATCGGCGGCGGTTCCCGCTCTGGCGGCGAGTGCCTCCTGGGCGAAGATGAAGCCGTCATCAAAATCGAAGAACAGGTCGTGGATCTCGGCGACCTGATCCGGTGGATCTATGGCGGCGACGGACTCTTCGACCTCAGCCTCGATCTCTCTCACCTGTTCGAGCGCCGTCTGCAAGTCTTGTGGCGCAAAGCTCTCGATCTGTTCGGGTTCGGCGATGAGCACTGCCCCGTGCGGGCTCGCGACGAGATCCCCGTACTGCTGGCTCGCGCGGGCCACAACGACACCTACTTGCTCGGTGTACTCGGCCATTGACAACTCTCCGCCGCCGCACGACGCAGCCACGAAAGCCAGACAGGTGACAGCCAAGATGCGACGCAAGATGCATCCTCCGATCGAAAGCCATCGTACTCCGGTCGTCACCGGCAAGAGGAGTCGCACTCACTCCAGCGCGGCCGCGCATGTCGGCCGCGATCGGGGCGGGCGAAACAGAGCCTCAGTCGCCGTCGATGAGGAGGAATGCCCTGATTTCGACGACGAGGAAACGTCGGCCAAGATAGTTGTTCGACGGCATCGTTCCGGTGCCTCCACCGGTGATGATCTGCCTCGTCAGGGGGTGTCGGTGGCGAGCATGGCGATCTCGTCGTAGGTGAGAACACCGGAGTAGATGCGGACATCGTCGATAGAGCCGTGGAAGTACTCGCTATGCCCAGGGTCGCCCCCGATCCACACCGAGTCGCCGAAGGCGGGAGCAACCGCACAGGTGGGGGTGGTGTTCGGTTCGGCGGAACTGGGAAGATCGTCGCCAGGAATGAGCGGTTGGGGTTCGCCGTCGAGGTATACCCGAATCGTCCCGTCAAGGCTTCGGGTCATCGCCAGATGATGCCAGTCGTCGTCCAAGACCTTCTGAGTAGCCGAGAACTCACATCTTCCGGTCATCTGGAGGCCCCCGAGCGGGGCAAGCGCATGTTGGAAGGAGAGGACGTGTCCCTGTTCCCCGTAGGACACGACAACTCTCCAGCCACCACCGGGTGGGGTGGTGTCGACCCGCTTCACCCAGGCCGCGATCGATACCGTTTCGGTTCGAAGCTGCGGGGCCATGTCGATGGTGATCCGATCGTCTTCACCGTCGAACAGGTAGGCGGAATCCGAGGAGCCGAACCGGTCACCGGTCGGGGTCGCGCCAGCAATGGTGCCGTCATGGCCGTAGCCGGCCACATCGGTGGCGTCGCTGTCGAGCGGGTAGTGGGCAACCAGTTCGGCCGGGGTGGCCGGATCGGCGAGACGAATGCCTCCCCAACCTCCGTCAGTGGGAAGGCTGATCATGGTCGTGGTGTCGGTCAGGGTGTCGTAGAACACCAGTTCCCGTTCCTGCGGTTCGAAGTACCCGCATCCGTCGGGACATAGCCATCGGTCGTACAGGAGAAAACGACTGTCGGTCGACCATGCCCCGAGTCCGATCTCCCAGGCAGGTTCGGCCATCTCGGCGATGGTGGTAGCCGTCCGTACGTCGACAACGCGGACCACGGGTTCGTCGTTGACGTTGACGGAGGTTCGCAGGAATAGAGCAAGACGTGTCCCATCCGGCGACAACATGGCATCATCGAGCCATTCGCCTTGCGCTAGGCCTGGTACCGGCATGCGGGACTGCCCGTCCGGCGACAACACGAACGATGACGGATGGAGACCGAACGTGTCCCCGGTCCAAATGGTGCCGTCGGAGTAACCAGCGACAAGCCACGTATCCGTGAAGTCATCACCAACCCGACCGATCTCGCTGCCGTCGGCAGCGAGGAGGACTGTTTCGTGCTGTTCGCCCTCCGACACCCCCAGGACGAATCCCCAGTCACCCCACTGTTCCAGCCATGCTCCCGAGTGCTCGGAACAGGCCTTGTCGACCAGGCGAATTGCGACCGGCTCAGCCATGTCGTCGGCCACCTCCAGGCGAAAGAGGGTCCCTGGACCGCCCGGCATCCGAGAACACCCCAACCACGCCAACTGCCCCGGTTCGGTGTCATGCCACGCCATTTGGTAAACCCGCACCCCGACCGCCCGAAGATCTGGGAACCATGCGAGCTCGGTGTCAACACCTTCCACTCGGTGGACGCTCAACACCCCGTTCTCGCCTTGCAGCGCATACCAGCCACCGGAGGTGTCCAGTCCCGCGAACCAGGAGCCGTCACCATGGCCGAACCCCGCGACCGTCTCGGGGGCGGATTGTGATGACCGCCACCGCATGACATCGACGCCGGCCTCACTCCATTGCTCCATGGTGATCACGTCGGTGAACCCTGGTATCGCCTCGCCCAGCGGTACCTCCAACTCGATCGCCTCGGGCGGTTCGCTGGTGGTTGTC
Source organism: uncultured bacterium (assembly GCA_965602815.1). GTDB lineage: Bacteria > Actinomycetota > Acidimicrobiia > Spongiisociales > UBA5794 > JAHEEL01. Next base: position 5,464 of record CBFDAN010000011.1, on the reverse strand, counting down.
GTTGTCGGTGGCCGAGTCGTCGTCGACGCCGCCCCAGCCTGCGCGTCTCCCTCGGTCGTCGTGGTCGTTGCGCTGGCGTACCCCTCGTCGGGTTGTGGCTCGCTCGGCGCAGGAGACCGCAGGAACCAGCCGAAGGCGAACGCCGCCATCACCACACCCACCACACCGGCCACCCTCAATCGGCGGGACGGGCCCTCAGCCCGCGCAGGCGGGCGGAACTCCGGGTCGATCGTCACTTGGTCTTCTGGCATGGTCTACCGTCCCGGCAGTCACCTCGAATCCTCCCGAACAACGGACGATTGCGCAAGAGTCATTTGGCAATTCCGGGGCCACCGTGACCAGACGGCGGATCGCGATCCGGCGATGTGTGGGGTGTTGAACGCCCGGGTGCGGCGGTGAGCGTGCGGTTGAGCTGTTGGGGTCGGTTCGGTTGGTCTCGGGCCTGTCGGCCACGGGGGCGCTGACCTACCCGGCACACTGGCTAGTGATTGCCGGTCGACTCCATCCTCACCGTGCAACCAGGGCGATGCCTGTCTCCACGGCTTCGAGATTCACTTCGGAGAATGATCCGGCGCTTGCTGCGTCCCGCAACGCATCCACCGGGTACGGGGTGGTGAGCGTCAGGGCGGCCGACAGGAACACGAGACCCAGCGACGTCTTGGGGATCCGCTTCGTCGCCGACTTTGGATCGACCACGACAACACGAGCGTCCGTCACCATGTCGGCGTACTCGGGGATGGTCAGGACGAGATCATCCGAGGTCATCGCAGACAGGTACGGCCCGGCCTTGGCAAAGCCATCCGCAGAGATGATGGCGAACACGTCCGGACTCGCCACGGCGGTCAACGGCATCTCTTCGGGCGCGAGCCACAGTTCGGTGACCGAGTGACCGGCCTTCACCGTGACGGGGTAGTCGTCTCGCTGCGCGGCCCACAGGCCAGAGCGAAGCCCCCCGAGGGCGACCAGCCGCGCTGCCGAACGAACCTTCCCTCCCGCCGAACCGGCCACGACCAGCGACATCGGTCGATCGAGGGCGTGCTCGTACTTGACCGGCACCGGCCGGGCACCGGCAACCGTTGAGCCAGCGATCGACGAATGGGCATCCCGATACCCGGTTGAGTACTCGGTCGCGTCACGCTCATACAGAAGACCGGGTTCCATTCCCCAGGACCGCATCGACTCTTCCATCCCGGCCCGGGTGAACTTGTTCGAACGCACGTAGTAGGCGGTGCACAGGTCCCACACGTCGAGCAATGCGAACCCGGGCGTCGTCATCGCAGCCATGAATCGATCGGCGAGATCCTGGTCGAACGACGACCCGCGATAGACGTATGCCGCACCGTTGACACCCACGGTGGCGCAGATGTCGAGCGGGTGTTCGAGATTGCCGTGCGGCGTCGTCGAGGTGACGCCGCCTTCGGGCGTCGTCGTGGAGTGCTGTCCACCGGTCATGCCGAAGTTGAGGTTGTTCATCACGATCACGGTGATTCCGATGTTTCGCCGTGCCGCTGAGAGCAGGTGCGCGCCGCCGATGCCTGTTCCGCCGTCTCCCATGATCACGATGACTTCGAGATCCGGGTTGGCGAGCTTGACGCCGGTTGCATAGGTGATCGATCGCCCGTGGAGACCGTGGAACGCCGATGTCGTGAAGTACTGATCGGAGAGGCCCGAACAGCCGATGTCGGAGACGATCACGACCTTGGCCGGGTCGAGATCGAGCTTCACCATGGCCTCGTTCAGACGGTCGAGGATCGGGCCATGCCCGCACCCGGGACAGAACGGGTAGGGGTCATCGGTGCGGAAGGTGGCGATCGGGGTGATCGTGATGGTGCTCATCGTACGGCCTCGACGATTTCCTCGACGGTGATCAACGTGCCGTCGACACGGTTCACGCCGAGGATCTCCCGCTCGCCGGCGAGCCGTTCGATCTCTCTGCGATACAGGCCCATATTGAGGTCCGGAACGATGACACGGTCGATCCCGTCGAGCGCAGCGGCAAGCGCCTTCTCTGGGATCGGCCAGATGCTCTGCACGACCAGGCCTGCTGTTGGGATCCCTCCCGACCGGAGCTGTGCGATCGCCGCCCTGGCAGCACCGGCCGTCACACCGTACGCGATGACGAGGGTATCGGCGCCGGGGTCGGGGTCTGCGTCGACCATCTCGATCTCGTCGCGATGCTCCTCGATCTTGTCGATCAGGTGCTGGTTGAGCGCTCCGACCTTCTCGGCGTTCTTGGTGATGTACGCACCCTCGTCGTGGGTTGAGCCCGTGAGCCGGAATGGGTTGCCCTCTCCATACCGTCGCATCGGTTCGACCGCGTCGGAGGGCTCCCAGGCGTAGGGAAGGCCGCTGTCCTTCTCGACACGGTCGACGACGCCGACTTCCGGGTACTCATCGACGTCGACGGCCGACAGCGTCATCGCGATCTCTTTGTCCGTGAGCAGGAAGACAGGACACCGGAAGCGTTCCGCGAGTTCGAACGCCTTCGCTGTGAGCCCATACGACTCGGGCACACTCGACGGGGCGAGCACGATCATGGGGTAGCCGCCGGCCGTGCCCCACCGGACGAACTGGATATCGCCTTGGGCAACGGTCGTGGCACCACCCGTCGCCGGACCGAGGCGCTGCACATCGACGATCACCAGCGGAACCTCCCCCATGATGGCGAGGCCGATGTTCTCGGAGTAGAGGCTGATCCCGGGGCCGGAGGTGGCGGTCATCGCCTTGGCACCGGCCATCGCAGCACCGAGGCACATGCCGATGGAGGCGATCTCGTCCTCCCCCTGCATGGCGACACCACCGACCTTCGGGAGTTCGCGCATCATCGCCATGAGGATTCCGGAAGCAGGCGTGATCGGGTACCCGGCGAAGAAGGTGCAGCCGGCGTCGATTGCTCCGCGAACGATCGCAGTTGCACCGTCGACGTACTCGCGTCGTGGCGCCTCAGTGGTCGTCGTCATCACGTCAGGCTAGGCCTGGTGGGTGCAATCCGGGGATCACAAATGACCGTTGACACGAGCATCCACGCGGCCGGAGCCGCGTGGATGCTTCCTGTACGTATTGACGATCAGTCTTCGGATCCCGCTGCCTCAGCTGTGAGCTCCGCAACGATGTCTGCGTTGGCCAGCGTCGTCACATCACCGAGTTGGCGCTGTTCGGAGATGTCCTTGAGCAGGCGTCGCATGATCTTGCCGGACCGCGTCTTCGGCAGATCCGCCGTGAATACGATGCTCTTTGGCTTCGCGATCGGGCCGATCGACTCGGCGACGTGATTGCGCAATTCCTGAAGCAGCGCCTCATCGCCGACGACCCCGCCTCGCACCGTGACGAACGCCGCGATGGCCTGACCGGTGACCGGGTCTGCACGCCCGACGACGGCCGCCTCGGCAACAGCCGGATGCGACACGAGCGCCGACTCGACCTCGGTGGTCGAGATGTTGTGACCGGCGATCAGCATGATGTCGTCGACACGACCGAGGAGCCAGAAGTAGCCGTCCTCATCGCGCTTGGCGCCGTCACCCGGGAAGTACATCCCGTCAAACCGCGACCAGTAGGTGTCGACATAGCGCTCGTCATCTCCCCAGATGGTGCGCAGCATCGACGGCCACGCGTGCGGGATCGCGAGGAAGCCGCCGCCCGGGACACCGACCTCGACCCCATCATCGTCGACGACGCTGACACCGATGCCGGGGAACGGGTACGTTGCCGAGCCGGGCTTCGTCGAGACCGCACCGGGGAGCGGTGTGATCATGATGGCGCCGGTCTCGGTCTGCCACCACGTGTCGACGATCGGGCACGATCCGTAGCCGATGTGCTCGTTGTACCACATCCACGCCTCGGGGTTGATCGGTTCGCCGACCGTGCCGAGCAGCCGCAACGACGACAGATCGTGCATCGCCGGGTACTGATCGCCCCACTTCATGAAGGCACGAATGGCGGTCGGCGCTGTGTAGAAGATCGTGACCTTGTAGTCCTCGACGATCTGCCACAGCCGGTCGAACCCCGGCGAGTCGGGGGCACCCTCGTACATGACGCCCGTGGTGCCGTTGGCCAGCGGTCCGTACACGATGTAGGAGTGGCCGGTGACCCACCCAATGTCCGCGGTGCACCAATAGACCTCGTCATCTTTGATATCGAACACGAGATCGTGGGTGGCCATGACGCCGGCCAGGTAGCCGCCTTGGGTGTGGACAATGCCCTTGGGCTTTCCCGTGGTTCCTGAGGTATATAGGACGAAGAGAATGTCCTCGGCGTCCATGACCTCGGGTTCGCACTCGGCGGATTGGTCGGCCATCAGGTCGGCCCACCAGATGTCCCGGCCTTCGGCCATGCTGACTTCGTTCTTGGTCCGCTCGACGACCACTACCTTCTCGATCGACGGAGAGGCGCCGACGGAGACGTCGGCGTGATCTTTGAGCGGGAAGACGCCACCCTTGCGCCATGAACCATCCTGGGTGACGAGGACCTTTGCCTCACCGTCCTGGATGCGATCGGCGAGCGAGTCCGAGGAGAAGCCGCCGAACACGACTGAGTGGATCGCTCCGATGCGGGCACAGGCGAGCAGCGTGATCGGCAGCTCGGGGATCATGCCCATGTAAACGGCGACCCGGTCGCCCTTCTCGACGCCGAGGGACTTGAGTCCGTTGGCGAACTTCGAGACCTCTTCGTGCAGCTCCTTGAATGTGATGTCACGAGTGTCGCCGGGCTCTCCGACCCAGTGGTAGGCAACCTTGTCACCGATCGTGTCGAGATGACGATCGAGGCAGTTGTAGGAGAGGTTGAGCTTCCCATCCTCGAACCACTTGAAGAAAGGGGCATTGTCGGAGTTGAGTCCGACGGTCGGCTCCTGATACCAACTGATGCGCTCGAGTGCCTGCTTCATCCACCAGGCTTCCCAATCCTCGGATTCTTCGTAGATCTCCGGACCGGCGTTCGCCGCAGCGGCAAATGCTTCGGACGGCGGGAAGAGCCTCTCCTCCGACATCAGGTTCTCGAGAGTTTTTTCGGCCACAACTACCTCCAGATCGCGAACGGATACACGCAGGCTAAGAGGTACGGCAAGCGATGGGGAGGGCCGGATGGCCCTGAGTGTGGGGGCAGACGGCCCTGGTCCGTCCGCTCACAAGGGTTTCAGGGGGATATACTCGCGGGTTCACTGCCTATCCGAGGCCGTTATGCTTTCGGGGCCCTGCCCCCATCGTCCAGCGGCCTAGGACTCCGCCCTTTCAAGGCGGCAACGGGGATTCGAATTCCCCTGGGGGCACGAACGGGGGCGTGGTGAAGTCTGGAGTTCACGCCGGCCTGTCAAGCCGGAGGTCGCGGGTTCAAATCCCGTCGCTCCCGCCAGACACACACGCCCGGGTCTCGGCCCGGGCGGCGGTGTCTACCCGGTCAGGTAGCTCAGCTGGTAGAGCGCTGGTCTGAAAAACCAGAGGTCGGCAGTTCGACCCTGCCCCTGACCACC
>CBFDAN010000010.1:0-15039 GCA_965602815.1 uncultured bacterium | reverse complement strand
GCTAGCCGATCTCGCGTCCGTGGCAACGGTGGCCGTGGTGAGTGGTCGCGATGTCACCGACGTCCGAGGAAAGGTCCAGGTGCCGGGCATCTACTACGCGGGAAGCCACGGTTTCGACATCATCACGCCGTCCGGAGAACCGGTGGTCGACGAACGGCTCGACCGATTCCAGGCCTATCTCGCTCCCCTCGACGCGGCAACCGAGCAGCTCGAGGATCACCTCCAAGACGTTCCCGGCGCCCAGGTCGAGCGCAAACGATTCGCCATCGCCGTTCACTACCGACGAGTAGATGACGCCGACTATCCGCTGGTCGAGGAAGCCGTTCGTGCGACAGCCCCGGTCGTTCCATCACTCCGGGTGGCAACCGGCAAGAAGATCTTCGAGTTCCGGCCCGACTTCGACTGGGACAAGGGACGTGCGATGCGGTGGCTGCTCGGTGAACTCGGGCTAGACCGTCAGGCGGTGACACCGGTGTACCTCGGCGACGACACCACAGACGAAGATGCCTTCAGAGTGATCCAGAAACGAGGAATTGGGATCGTCGTAGGACGCGAAGGCGAGCCGTCCCTGGCACGTTTCGCGCTCGAGGACACAGGTGAGGTGACCTCACTCCTGGCAAGAATCACTGAGACACAGAAGCCGTGAGCCGCTGGACGCTGACCTACGAAGGGTTTGATCCCGCGGAGGAGCCGCTTCGCGAGGCGTTGTGCACACTCGGCAACGGCTATTTCGCAACCCGCGGCGCCGCGCCCGAAGCGGCTGCCGGCGATGTGCACTACCCCGGCACCTATGTGGCGGGGCTCTACAACCGGCTGGTCACCGAGGTTGCCGGACGAGATATCGTGAACGAAGACTTGGTCAACGTTCCCAACTGGCTCTACTTCCGATTTCGCATCGGCGACGGTTCGTGGCTGACGCTCGAGGACGCCGAGGTTGACGATTACCGGCAAGAGCTCGATCTCCGTCAGGGAGTGCTCACGCGCACATTCGTCCTCACCGATCCAGAAGGCCGCCGCACCAGGATCGCCCAGCGCCGCTTCGTACACATGGGCAACCCGCACGCTGCAGGTCTTCAAACAACATTCCTTCCTGAGAATTGGTCGGGATCCATGCATGTCGAGTCGGGGCTCGACGGTCGCATCATCAACGCCGGGGTTGCGCGGTATCGAAAGCTCAATAGCCGGCACCTCGAGCCGGTCGAAGCGGAGTTCCTGAACAACGACTCCATGTACCTCGAAGTGGAGACCACACAATCCCGCGTGCGCGTGGCGATCGCCGCCCGCACAGTGGTACGGCTCGACGGAGAGCGTCCGGAAACCCACCCAACCCAAATCGAAGAACCCGGATTCGTGGCACAGGCGTACGATTTCGACGTGGTGGAGGGCGTTCCTACCACTGTCGACAAGGTCATCGCCCTCTTTACGTCGCGCGACCACGGCATCTCCGAGGCTGGTCGTGCGGCCCGAACATGGGTCGACCGCCTCGGCTCTTTCGATGAACTCCTCGAGTCTCATGCCCTGGCGTGGGACCTTCTCTGGAGACGGTTCTCCCTCGACACCGGAGCCGACGACTACGAGGCGATGGTGCTCAACCTCCACTCATTCCATTTGCTCCAAACCGTGTCCAAGCACACCATCGATCTCGATGTCGGGGTTCCCGCGCGCGGGTGGCACGGCGAGGCCTATCGCGGCCACATCTTCTGGGACGAGCTGTTCATCTTCCCGTACCTCAATCTCCACCTTCCCGAATTGACGAAAGCCTTGTTGCTCTACCGCTTCCGCCGGCTCCCCGAAGCTCGCTGGGCCGCGAAGGCCGAAGGTCTTGACGGAGCCCTATATCCATGGCAAAGCGGGAGTACCGGGCGGGAGGAAAGCCAGGTCGTCCATCTCAACCCGAAGTCAGGCCGCTGGCTCCGCGATAACAGCCACCTGCAACGCCACATCAACATCGCCGTTGCGTACAACACGTGGCAGTACTACCAGACGACGGCCGACGTCGCCTTCCTCGCCCATGGCGGTGCAGAGATGATGATCGAGATAGCCAGGCTCATGGCCAGCCTGGCCACCTACAACCGTGCGATCGACCGATACGAGATTCTCGGGGTCATGGGCCCCGACGAGTACCACGACGCGTACCCGGACGCCGATGAACCCGGCCTCAACAACAATGCCTACACGAACGTCATGGCGGCGTGGATCCTGAGCCGCGCGATCGAAGCGCTCGTCTTGCTCCCCGATTTCCGGAGCAACGAACTCATCGACAAACTCCACATCCAGAGCGAGGAGCTCGTCCGGTGGGACGAGATCAGCCGAAAGCTGAAGGTTGCCTTCCACGATGACGGCATCATCAGCCAATTCGACGGGTACGGAGATCTCGAAGAGTTTGACTGGATCGGGTACGCCGAGCAGTACGCCGACATCCAGCGACTCGATCGTATTCTCGAGGCCGAGGGCGATTCTCCGAATCGCTACAAGCTGTCGAAACAGGCTGACGTCCTGATGTTGTTCTACCTGCTCTCGAACGACGAACTGAAGTCGGTCTTCGAACGCCTCGGCTACGAGATCGACAGCGACGGCATTCAGCGCAACATCGACTACTACGACCAGCGCACCTCGCACGGCTCAACGTTGAGCCGGATCGTCAACGCGTGGGTGCTGGCCCGATCGGACCGCGAACGCTCCTGGAGCTTCTTCAAGGGAGCCCTGCTGAGCGACGTCACCGACATACAGGGTGGTACTACGCCGGAGGGTATCCACCTCGGCGCCATGGCTGGGACTGTTGACTTGGTCCAGCGCGGGTTTACCGGTATCGAGACCCGGGAGGACACGCTCTGGCTCGACCCCGCTATTCCCGACGAACTCGGCGAGCTCCGTTTCGAGATTCGCTACCGCGGGCAGGTGCTCGATTTTCATATCACCCCCGATCACCTCTCCGTAACGACGCGCCCGAGCGAGGCTCAACCCATTCGCGTTGGTATTCGCGACCGGGTGATCGAAGTGCCCGCCGGGACAACGGAGACCGTTCCGTTGTGAGGGTGGCAGCCCGACGAACCGCCGATGCCGACAATCGTTGTTGGTGGCGTCGCGGCCTCGCTCTGCCGCCACCGGTCGACGAGAGACAGATCACGATCAGTGACAGCGATCCGTCGATTTCGGAGACGACCAGGATCAGGCATCGCCGCCCGACCTCGCGCCGAAGCGCTGTGAGAACGGTATCGACTACCGAACCTCCAACGTCGCCAGACACTCAGCGGCCCACTCGAAGACGTCGGCCTTCCTGATCGTGTTGCGAAGTCTCCGCATCCGCTGCCGTTGCTCACGTTCGGGCATCGTCGTCGCGTACGCGAGCGTCTGCGCCACGCTGTCGACGTCGTAGGGATTCACGATCAGAGCCGCCCTCAGCTGTTCGGCAGCACCGGCAAATTCGCTCAACACGAGCACGCCGTCGTCCTCGAACCGGCTGGCCACATACTCCTTCGCGACGAGGTTCATGCCATCACGGAGCGGAGTCACCAGCATCACATCGGCGGCGACGTAGTAGGCGATGAGCTCCTCGAAGGGAATCGTGCGATAGAGGTAGGACACCGGCGCCCACCCGGGCTCCCCGTACTCGCCGTTGATCCGCCCAACGATCTGCTCGATATCCGTGCGAAGCTGCTGGTAGGCAGGCACTTGTTCACGGCTCGGAACGGCGACTTGCACGAAGGCGTAGGTGTGTCGATCGCGTGGTGAGTTGTCGAGGAGGCTTGCGAAGGCCTTGAGCCGAAGGTCGATCCCCTTGGTGTAGTCCAATCGATCCATCCCGAGGATGACGTGCTCGGGATCGCCGAGCTCGGAGCGGATTTCTGCCGCTCGTTGGCGAACTCCCGGTGACTGCGCCATTTGCTCGAACTCGCCTGTGTCGATCGCAATCGGGGCCGGTTGAAGGTGGACCGCCCTGTCGTTCCACATCAGGTCACGCCGGCCGATCGACTCAGCGCCGGCAAGCCTTCTCGCGGCTTGAGCGAAGTTGACGGCGCTCGAACGCGTCTGGAACGCAATGACATCCGCGCCGAGGAGTCCCTCGATGATCTGTCGCCTCCACGGAAGGCGGGCGAACACCTCGATGGGAGGGAACGGTATGTGCAGATAGAACCCGATGGTGGCGTCCGGCACCATCGAACGCAGCATCGCCGGTACCAACTGGAGTTGGTAGTCCTGCACCCATGCGATGTCTCCTGGGCTCACGACCTCGGCGGTCGCTTCCGCGTACCTCCGGTTCACCGCGACATACGGACGCCACGTGTGCCGGTGGTACTCGGGGGCGACGATTGCGTCGTGGTAGAGCGGCCAGAGGGTGCCGTTGCAGAAGCCGTAGTAGAAGCTGTCGACCTCGTCCTCGCTGAGCGGGACCGGCCGCTGGTCGATGCCGTCGTATTCGAATGGTTCGGGGTTGAAATCCGGGATACCCGGCCACCCGACCCAGGCGCCATCTGCGTTCTGGAGCACCGGTCGAAGGGCGCGGACGAGGCCGCCCGGGCTGATCGACCATTGTTCGCCGTCCCATGACACGGGGAGTCGGTTTGCTACGACGATGATGCGCTGAACGAGGGTCCCTTTCGGTAGTAGATCCGAGCCTACTCGTGAAGGGGTCCATGGCACATCCCCCGCTCCGACCCCGGCGACCGAACGACGCGCTCGAGCCTAACTGACAGGATGTGAGAGGCTGCAGTCTCCGGTGGAGATGTCCACTCTCCAATGCCGAAAACGGCAGGCTCTCAGATCGCAGCGCCCGAATCAGTGGCCGTTCGAGCCGACCGGATCGAGATCCGCAGGAGCCGCAAGCTGCTCCTGGAACACGAACTCCGGATAGGCCTCGCCGCCATGCTCGGAGCGATCCAGACCGGCACGCTCTTCGTTCTCGCTGACCCGCATCCCGACGGTCACGTCAATCACCTTGAAGACAATGAACGACGTGCCGAAGGCCCAAACGATGATCGCGGCGGCACCGATCAACTGAGTCCCGATTGCCGCATCGCTCGAGAAGAGTGCGACCGCGAGCACACCCCACAGGCCGGCCGTGCCGTGCACCGAGATCGCTCCCACCGGATCATCGATCTTCAGGCGTTCCAGGGCCATGACCGAGAGCGTCATCAGAACGCCGGCGATGAGTCCCGTGACGATTGAGAGACCAAACGAAATGGACGCCGTGCCTGCGGTGATTCCCACAAGTCCCGCCAGAGCGCCGTTGAGGGTGAACCCCACGTCGGGCTTCCCGATGATCACCCACGCGGTGATCATGGCACCAACCGAGCCGGCTGCCGCAGCAAGGGTTGTCGTAACCGCAGGGGAAGCGATGTCTTGCCCGACCGCCGCGAGGGTCGAACCGGCGTTGAATCCGTACCAGCCGAACCAGAGAATGAAGACGCCAAGTGCGCCCAAGGTCACCGAGTGGCCGGGGATTGGTCGCGGTTTGCCAGCTTCGGTGAATCTCCCCCGCCTTGGCCCAACGATGAGGACACCGGCGAGCGCAGCCGTACCACCGAGCATGTGCACGACGCCCGAACCTGCGAAATCGAAGAAGCCGAGTTCGGACAACCAGCCTCCACCCCAGACCCAGTGGGTGACGATCGGGTAGATGAAGCCGGTGATGAACGGCGTGTAGATCAGGTACGACTTGAACTTCACGCGACCCGCCAGCGCACCGGAGATGATGGTTGCGGCGGTCGCAGCGAAGACGACCTGAAAGAACCACGTCGATGCCTGGGCATTGTCATTGAAGAAGAAGTTCCCATACGCCACGAATCCACCGAGTGTTGAACCTCCGTAGGCGAGCGCAAAACCGAATGCCCAATAGACGATGCTGCCCACCGAGAAGTCCATGACGTTCTTCATAATGATGTTCCCGGCGTTCTTCGCCCTCGTGAAACCCGCCTCGACGAGAGCAAACCCCGCCTGCATGAACATCACGAGGACCGCTGCGAGCACGATCCAGACTTCGTTGACCGCTATTCCGACGGCTTCCAGCTCCATCGGCAACCTCCTTGTTGACTGATGGGCACGGTACGAGCCGCCGGTGTCGGGAACGTAACCTCAGAGTTGCAGGATTTCGACGTTTCGGTTTCGCAGGGGAATCTGGCGTGTTGCCGGCGTGTTTCGAGCACCCCATCGAGACGCGACAGAGCCGCGGCCGTCGCCAGACGCCGCGGCTCTGTCTCAGTCCGCTATGGGAGCGGAGGCACTCCCCCCCAAACGGTCACGCATTTGACCCTACGCGCGGTCTGAGGCGCGTGGAGCGGGTTTTCGCGAGCGTCGAGAATCGATGGAAGCAGGTTCGATGTTGTGAGGGGCGGACGAGATCGCTGTTGCTTGAAGCTGTCGTAGATTGCTCGATCATGTGGCGGCGAGTATCCCGCTCGCCACCCCAAGAGCCATCGGCCGCTCGGCGGCGCGACGTGTTCCTCCAAGACACAACGCCTTGCTCTCCGATAGGATTCGGCCCAGCGACAAGAGGATTGGACCGTGTCTGAGGATCAGATTCCCGCCGAGCCGTTTCAAGAGGAAGTCAGCGCCCAGGTGGTCAACATCAGCCAGGGCGGCGCCGGTCACGTCGACGCAGATACCGTGTCCATCCGACAAGGTGGAGCTCAGACGATCTCTTCGGCGTCGGCCGACATCACACAGGGCGGCGCATTCTTTGTCGACTCCGAACACGTAACCGTGAACCAGTCCGGCGCTGCGGTTGTCGTCGCCGAGGAGGCCGTCATCGACAACGGAGTAGCCGGCCTCGTTGTTGCCTCCACGGTCGTTGCGAAGAATTCGAAGATCGGGCTCCTGCTCGCCGGAACCGTCGAAGGCAGGCCCGACATCGCCGTCGATGCGCGCGTCGCCGCCATCATCGGTGTCTCCGCCGTCCTGACCCTGTTCATCCTCCGAAGGCTGTTCCGGTCCTAGAACCCGCGACCGCCGCCATCTGCCCCCCGGCCACGAGCAAGATACAACGCGCTTGACCCTGACGTTACGTCATGGCCTAGGTTTGCAGCATGGGAACGACGACGATCGGTGATGTGGCTCGATTCGCGGGTATCACCGTGTGGACATTGCATCACTACGACCACATCGGGTTGCTCACGCCATCCGAACGCAGAGGGAACGGATATCGCGGATACACCGACGCCGACATCGGCCGGCTCCAGCAGATCCTCGCCTATCGAGAGCTCGACCTCGGTCTCGACGAAATCCGGAGGATGCTCGACGAACCGTCCGACGCCGTGTTTGCGCTCAAACGAGCGCGCCATAGGGTCGCCAATCAGGTTGGCAGACTGCAACGGATTGTAGAGAGCCTGGATGCCGCTATCGAAGCCGAGACGAAAGGAACAAGCATGACCCCCGAAGAAAGGCTCAGGGCATTCGGCGATTTTGATCCGGAAGAGCATGCCGACGAGGCAAGGGAGTGCTGGGGAGACAACGACGACTACGCCGAGTCTGCGCGTCGCACCGGTTCGTACACCGCAGATGATTGGCAGCAGGTGTCGGCAGAGGCCGACGACGTGAACCAGGGCTTCCTCCGACTCATGGAGAGCGGCACGGCGGCGGAATCAGCAGAGGCCTCCGCGCTCGTCGATGCCCATCGTGCACACATCACCAAGTGGTTCTACGAGTGCACGCCTGAGATCCATGCCGGGCTGGGAGCCATGTATGTCGCCGATGAGCGCTTCCGCACCAACATCAACACGACGGGTGACGGCCTCGCCGAATATCAGTCCGCAGCCATCGCGGCACGATACGCAGGAGCGTCAACCGCCGATTGATGCTCGGTGTCGCTCAGCTAGCGTTCCGGTCATGAGCGCTCACAACCCGCAGCTGCAATGGTGGAAGACCGGTGTTGTCTACCAGATCTACCCGCGATCGTTCCAGGACACGACGGGGAACGGCGTCGGTGACCTCAACGGAATCACCGAGCGCCTCGGCTACGTGGCTGACACGCTTGGCGTCGACGCCATCTGGATCTCACCGTTCTACCCGTCTCCGATGGCCGATTTCGGCTACGACGTCTCGGACTACACCGACGTCAACCCGATGTTCGGGACACTGGAAGACTTTGACCGTCTCCTTGCAGCGGCCCACCATCGAGGCCTCAAGGTGATCGTCGACTGGGTTCCGAACCACTCATCGGATCAGCATCCCTGGTTTGTCGAGTCGCGCTCGTCTCGGACGAGCCCGAAACGAGATTGGTATGTGTGGCGCGACTCGAAGCCGGACGGATCGCTGCCAAACAACTGGCAGTCCGAGTTCGGCGGCCCGGCTTGGACCTATGACGAGGGCACCGGCCAGTGGTATCTCCACTCCTTTCTCGCCGAACAACCCGACCTCAACTGGCGCAACCCCGAGGTCGTCGCTGCGATGTTCGACACGGTGCGGTTCTGGCTGGATCGGGGTGTTGACGGCTTCCGCATAGATGTCGCCCACTACGTGATGAAGGATCCTGCCCTCACCGACAACCCAGCGTCTCAGGATCCCGCCGGCATGGCCCATTTCAAGCCGATGGGCCCGTTCAACGCTTGGGAACACGTCAACGACCGGGGCCACCCAGACGTCCACGGCGTCTACCGCGACCTCCGATCCATCCTCGACGGATACGAAGGTGACCGTTTCTCCGCCGGAGAAATCCACATCTTCGACTGGGATGAGTGGGCCGCGTACTACGGGGATGGCGACGAACTCCATATGCCGTACAACTTCTCCCTCGTGTGGGCCGGCTGGAACCCGACGGCGATTCGCGCACGGATTGAGGCGGTCGAGGCCGCCGTGCCCTCGCACGGTTGGCCGAACTACGTACTCGGCAACCACGACGAGCAGCGCCTCGCTACGCGGTATGGACCCGAAAACGCCCGCGCTGCAGCCGTTCTGCTTCTTACGCTCCGCGGGCAGCCGACGCTGTACTACGGGGACGAACTTGCTCTGCGCGAGGCCAGCGTGCCGCCGGACAGGCAACAGGATCCCTGGGGTATTCGCGTTCCCGGCATGAGCCGCGACGGCAGTCGCACCCCGATGCCGTGGACACCGGACCCAGGCCATGGCTTCACGGATCCGACCGTCGCGCCGTGGCTTCCGTTCGGCGAGGACGCGGCCACCCGGAATGTGCGGGTGCATCTCGCCGATGCCGGTTCGATTCTCAACTTTGTGCGCCACCTTCTCCGTCTTCGTCGCAACCGCCCGTCGCTCCAACGCGGCACGATCGCGATCCTTGACGACGTTCCCGAAGACGTGCTCGGCTATGTTCGGCGATTCGACGGAGAACAGACCATCGTTCTCATCAACTTCGCGGACTCGACCCAGATGGTTCCTGCCTCACCGACGGCCACGCTGCTTGCCGCGACACACGACGGCGGTTCGCTGCTCGGAGACGGTATGGCACATCTGGCGCCCCATTCTGCAATGGTGATCGATCCGGGACCCGCTGCGTAGCTCCGCGCCACGAACCCGGCAGTCCCACTAGGCAAGCAACGGCAGGAACGCCGAGGGATCGGCGAGCAGCCGACGCCGGTCCACTACGTCGCGAACACCCTGGGCGCGAAGGCCGGTCTCCATCAGATCATCGATCGAGTCCCCGTAGACGATGGTTGCGACGGTTGCCTCAGTGAGCCGTGCAATCGCATCACGAGCGGAGCGATGCGCGAGATCGACCACCGCGAGCACCACCGACCGGCGTTCGATGGCGGACGCGACGGCGCCGGGATTCCGCACCGCCGTTGGAAGCATTCCTCGGCTTTCGACCGACGCCATCAGCTCTTCCCGATCCGCACGATTCTCCGCCATGACCAGGACCACCGGTTCCGAGGATGGAGCACCGGCACCGCTCGTGAACGCTGCCGCCTTCGCGATGCCCCATCGAAGATGAGCCTCGTGGGCCTCCGGGCCCAGGGCGCTCGAGGATCCGGGCGCAAGATCGTACGGATCGACGTCGGACATCGGTCCACCAATGGCGCTCGGCGACACACCCGCCTCGGCGAGCGCACTATTTGGGATCGTGAGGACCCACCGCACGATCTCCAGCGGGCTCCTCCGCTGTTCTCGAAAGGGCAACTCGAGCTCAGAGCCGAGTTCTGTGTCGAGCACTGCTGTTGCGCGCTCGGTCGATTCAACGGATGTGCGGTTCGCCGGGTAGCCCCGTTCGGCGAACAGCGCAGTCAGGTAGGCCGGCAGAGCGGAAACAAACGTTGCGTGCAATCGCTGGGCTTCGGGGACCATGCCGCTCAGGATATGCACGTCTGATGACGATGGACGTATAGCATCGGTCGCGTCAACCACACTCCCCCGGGGGCATCACATGAAGAAACTACTCTTGCTGGTCGCCGGCATCGCCCTACTCACCGTGGCATGTCGAGCCGAAGTGAACGTCCTCGTCGACATCAATGACGACCGTTCAGGAACCGTCGCGTTCGAATTCGGTCTCGACGACGAACTCCGCGGACTCATCGAATCGTCCGGGGGAACCACCGATGATCTCTTCGGGGAGTTGGACCTCGGTCTCGCCACGGAAGGCGGCACCGTCACCGAGCGTACTGATGGCGACATGACGTTCACAGGGGCCACCAGGAACTTCGATGACATCTCAGAAGCCATGACCGATCTCGTTGGCGAGACGTCCGGCGAAGGCATGTTCACGGATTTCTCGTTCGTCATGGACGACGAATCCGCAGCGTTCGCCGCCACCGCGGCCGCCGATGAACAAGACATGGACGACCTCGGTCTCGATGCGTCGGCACTCGCCGGTGACGTCTTCTCTGCGAACTTCATCCTTGGCATGCCGGGCAACGTTGTTGAGCACAACGCCGACGAGGTTCTGTCGGACGGTCGACTGAAGTGGACCCTCCCACTGCTTGGTGGCACGAAGACACTTGTTGCCAAATCCGAATTCGGTGGGAGCAGCCTGTGGTGGCTCTGGATCGTCCTCGGAGCGGTACTCGTTGTCGGTGTGATTGCGATCATCGCCGCTGTGGTTCTCGGCAGGCGCCAAGAGCAGCAAGCAGTCACGGATGCCGCGGCGCAGTATCCCCAGTCGGCCGCAGATGCGCTCGGCACGCCGGATCCAGGTGCGACCGCTGCCGCGATGTCGGTCGACACGGTCGTTGATTCGCCGGAACCCCCCGACGATTCGGCCCCGCCTGGCGACGACGCGCCGGACGCTGATGATGGCAACCAGGTGTCCGAGGATGACGCGCCGACTGTTCCCACTGACGACGGTGGTGAGACTCCCGACAAGGACTCTTCGAGCGACGCCGTTGGCGCTCCTGACGAATCCGACAAGGAAAGTGACTCGGACAATGAGGGTTCGAGCTGAGGCTCAGACGGCTGTCACAACCACGGCGATGAGCCCGTAGGGCCCTTCGACGATCCCCACACCCATGCTGGTATATGTGCCGGTGGCATCCATCACGCCGGCAAGGCTTTCGCCCGTGGCCGCGAGGACGAGGCGCTCGTCGGCGTTGCGGAACTGGACCCCTGCCGAGATGAGACGCTCTTCGATCGACGACGGTGAGACGAGCAATCCGGTTTGGTAGGCCGTCAGGGCTCGTGTCGTGGCGACGAGGCTCATCGGTTGCGACCAGACGAGCGGCTCGAGGCCGTCGTCGATTCGTGTCTGGTTGATCCGATTGAAGAGGTCTTCCGCCGCCGCCACCGAAGCGTAGACGTTCGCGTCCCCGGCAATCTCCGGCAGCGTGATGTTGGTGACAGCGGGGTCGACCACCCAGTCGTCCACCGCGCTTCTGATCCAGGCCATCGATTGAAGAGCGCGGTCTCCGGCGACCACTCCAAGCGCCTGCTGCGCGGGCCCGACCGGCTCGGCCACATACGCCGCGACGGCGGACCGATCAACCTCGTCGGCCACGGCCACGGGAAGCGGTGCGGCCGACATCAACGTAAGCACTATGACCGCCAGAACTGCGGTGTACAGGATTCCGAGGGCGGCACCCCCAAGCCGGTTGAGTGTCGTGAGCCCCGGGAGAACCTTCATCGAGCGGGTGATGATCGCTCCTGCTATCGATGCGGCGACCCAAATAGCGACCAAGAGCAATCCACCGCCAAGCACGCGAGCGAAGTCTGGCGACATCCCGAAGACGCTGGTGAGCATACGCCCCGCGAGTGGCGCAAGCCGGAAGGCCAAGATCGCACCGACGACGAGCGTTCCAACATCAATCGCCTCGCGCACGAGTCCGCGCATCCAGCCCCGAACGACCAAGAGCACGACAAGTGTTCCGATCAGAACATCGATCATGGCAGCGGCTTCCTCAAGCCCACACGTTGGAGCATCCCCTACCCGCCGTCGGCGGGTGTGTTCGGTTTCTCGGGCTCATCGGGTGCCTTCTCAGCCGGGACCGTGACGACATCCATCTCACGAGTCCAGAACTTCCGCTTGGGCGGCTCGATGAACATGGCCTCAGCAGCATCGTGCGGGTTCTGATCGAGTATGCGAGTTCTCCACCAGTACCCCGCGATGATCTTGAGAGCGGCGGCGAGCGGAACCGCTATCACGATGCCCCAGAAGCCGGCGACGGCGCCCGCGAGTACGAGCACTATGAGTGTGACGGCCGGATGGAGCCGGACCGTCGCCCGCAGAACGCTCGGACTCACGAAGTTGTTGTCGATCTGCTGAACGACGATGGCGATGATCGCAGCCCAGAACGCCGTCGTCGGGTCGGTCGTCGCGAGGGCAACGATCACACCGAGGATTCCGCCGACCCACGGCCCCAGGAATGGAACGATGTTGAGGACACCGCCGATCAGGCCGATGAGCAACCAGAACGGGAGGTCGATGATCCAGTAGCCGAAGCTCAGCATCACACCGACGATGATCGCAACGAGGAGTTGCCCTCTCAGGAACCCGCCGACGGCTGTGTTGAGACGCCGGCCGACGTACGCGAATTCGGCTCGGCCCTTCTCAGGAACGAGGTCGAGCATCCGCTGCTGCACGTTCGGAAGATCAACGAGGAGATAGAAAGCAATCACGGGGCCGAGCAGGAAGACGAGGATGAACTCGAAGACCCCGCTCGTCAACGTCCCGATACGCCCGAAGATGACCGACAGGATGGTGTCCTGGTTGTCGGGGTCGTTCAGATAGTCGAGAATCTCGTCGTACGTCCAGATCGACGCGTCGAGGCCGAACCGCTCCCCGGTGTTCACAACCTGCTCGGCGAGATCGTCGTAGATCTCCGGGAATTCGCTCGCGAAACTGCTTGCCTGGTCGGCGATGCTCGGGATCACGATGAGGCCGACAGCGACCACGACCGCAAGGAATGCCAGGAATGCGATCGCGGCGCCGATGAGCCGGTGTACGCCCCGACGCTGTAGGACCGTGACGAAGGGGTTCAGCACGAACACCACGATGAGGGCGATGAACAGCGGGGCGAAGATCACGCGCCCCTCGATGAGTATGAAGGCGCCGAAGAAGATCAGGATGAGAGCGCCGATCGTGGACCACGAGAACAGACCGACCCTGCGAACGAGAACGTCGAATTCGCCGCGCGCCCGGTCCCCGTCGGTCGATTTGGTCACGGCGTTGTCCCGGTTCGGCGTGCGATTTGTTCGAGGCGGTCGTTTCGCATACGTCGCAATCGGAGCATCGTCATCGGGGCGTACGTGAACGCTTCATCGTCATCGATGAGCCGACGAACCGCTTGGTAGTAGCGGGTCGCGCTCATCTCTAGGTACTCGCGAATAGCCCGGTCCTTCGGTCCTGGGAACAGCCACCACGAGCCCTCAAAGTCGAGGACCTTCCGGTCCCGCTCGGACACCATGCGGGAAGCGTATTCAAGGGGTGTGACAGAACCGGGGATTTCGCGCCCAAGCCCACTCAAATGCCGAGCCGGGCGACCGCGAGTATTGGGTCGGGGCGATCAGCTCCTAGGGGGTGTCGGTGCAGCGATCGATGCGCTCGTGGACGTGCTCCATGAGGTCACCTTCGATTGCTCGAAGGGCCCGCGCGGTCGCCAAATCCGTTGCAATGTGCTGCGTGCCGTCCGACTGTCCGATCTTCGCACGGCCTTCGCCCTTGAAGGCTCCGGACGGGCACTCCATCATGGCAACGGCATAGGCACCCTCGTCAACAACTTCAACGTGCAGATTCACGACGTAGTCCACAAACCCTCCTCGGGATCTCGATTCACCTTGAATGGTCGACTGAATTGCGCCCTCGCGCTAGGGCCCATCGTCGGTAGATGGTAAGGAATTGTGCGTTGCCGCCCTCGTTTCGGCCCTCCGTCCCCGTCGCGTCCGGTGATGGCGTCATACTCGGTCCCCGTCTAGGCCTCGCCGGTCGAGTCGTGCACCAACCCTTCGCGGGCCGTCCGTTCCCCTGCAGAAACGCTACCCACTGCTTCGCCCTGTTTCTCATCATCTCGCGGACCAAATGCGGACGGAGTCACCGGGGCGTGCAACACCACCCAGATCATCGCATACGACACACCCAGCCGGGTATCGGCGGTCGTAGTGGGGCGTCAGCTATGTTCCTGTTCCGGAACCAGTTCCGGCGTAGGTGTGGCTGTTGATCTTCATTGTTCCGTCGGCTTGCTCGACGATGACATAGGTGCCGACACCGTCAAACCGTATCTCGGCTTCGGCATCCACCCAGTTCTCCCGGACCGAAACGACCCACGGCCCATCTCCGACAACCAGCTTGTCTCCCATCCACTCCGCCACTTGCGGATTCTTGATCTCGATATTGGTAGCCCTCTCTCTCGCCCCCCAGTCCTCGGGGCCACCCGTATGCTGGCCTCTCGAACCGGGGCTGAATAGGTGGCCGTGGTAGATGTAGTCGTCAGTGACGGTCGCCATCCAGCCGTCAATATCCTGCTCTTGCCAAGTTGCCAGATACTCATCGATGACTGCTTGTGCGCTCTCCGGCAATTCCGACCCCGACGCCTCCGACGTCTCCGAATCCTCGCTACATCCGCCGACCAACAAGCCAGCCAACACAATCACAACCGCACCAACAACCATGAGAGCAACAGTCCCGGCTCGACTTCGTCCTCCAGACCTGTCGAGTCCGGTCGAATGGTC
>CBFDAN010000009.1:0-15132 GCA_965602815.1 uncultured bacterium | reverse complement strand
GATGTCGGCGCTCCTCATTCGGCTTCAACCTCGATTTCCAGCGGGCGCGATCCTCCTCTGCCGACATCCACGTCTTTCGGTCAACGTACCCGGGATCCGCAGCCCCTGGAGGGTGATCCGGTGCGAGCCGAGCAGAGTCACCCGGGTGATCGGATCTGGGACGAGGGTCACGCCGCTGTTGGTGTATCCGACGAGGAATCCAGTGCGAAGGATGGGTGCTCACCACACTCCTCAGCCGGCGCGAAACAGTCGGACGATTCGACTGCTCGACACGACTATCCACAGGTTGATCAAACGGCCATCGCATGTCGACCCATATCGGCACTACGTGTCGCTCACATGTGCCGATGTGGGTACTGACGAGCAGCGCAAGGCCGCGCGGCGGCTGAGGGCATGCCTTGAGTCGCAGGGCAGAGCCTTCAGGCTGTGGAGGTGACGGGATTTGAACCCGTGGCCCCTACGTTGCGAACGTAGTGCTCTGCCGAACTGAGCTACACCCCCGAACGGTTCGGGAGTGTATCAGGAGGCTGCATCCACCGGTACCCGACCCTTCATTCAGCAGAGATCACGACCAGGGATTCAGTCTGCGCCAAGTTCGGAGCGAAGCCGCTCCTGGACGACGGCCGTCGTGAGATCGGACCGGCTGCGTTCGATCAGGGAGCGCGCCACATCGGTCGTGCGTCGCAGGCCTGCCGTCATGCCGTCCGGATAGTCAAGCGAGGTCAGAAGATCGAGGACGGCGTCCATGGCTACGAACGTTGCTTCGGCCTCTTCGATCCGACCGGCGCGCAGGAAGTCGAGCATCCGTCTGCGCTGCTCCCCTACAGCCTCCCCGAGCCCCTTCAGGTACGGAACGGAATGGACGCCGATCTCGGACGGCAGCGGCAGCCTCTCTCCCGAGAGCAGCGCGGCGGTGAGGACACCCTCCGCGTACTCCTTCACCGCGTCGTAGAAGAAGCCGGCGTGGTAGATGTCCTGATGGTCCGAAAGTGGTGCCTCCGCCTCGGCGATCAGCGCCCGAGCTTCGGCGAGCAGTTCTTCGGCACGGTCGCGTTCATCCCGATGCAACGCCCGAATCGCATTGGCCGAGGTGCGGATGATCATCCGGCAGTTCTTCAGCGCAAGTTCGCGGGCGGCGTTCTTCTCGTCGAGATCGGCGCGAACCTCCGCTTCGACAGCGGTGAGGTCGGGGCGGGGCATGGCCACCGACTCAGCCGGCGATGACGCGGACCGACGGCGAGGCCGATTCGACATCGAGATCGGCAGCCGTGGCGGGGCCATCGGAGATCTGAGTCTGAATCGGAACGACCGGTGCACGGCGGACGACCCTGGGTTGCTTCGCCGTGAGAATCATCGCCACGTATCCGCCGACCGCCATGTCGGCGATGATCGTGATTCCGAGCCACAGCGTGCTCGATTGCAGAACGGCGATCACGAGCGTGGCGAGTGCCGTCAGAAGCAGAACGATGAAGATCCGCTGGCGACGCCGCTGCGCATGCTGCTGGGCGTATGCGGGGCTCCCCACTTGGGCAACCGTGACGCTCGCAAGCTTCTCTTTCGAACGCGCGAATGCACGGGTGGTTGCCCGTGGATTCTCACGTCGATGATCGAAGAACGAGGGCAGCAAGAACGCCGCCCAGGCCCCCGCGATGAGGATGAAGAAGATTATGCCCATCAGTTGCACTCCGCCGCTCGAGCGAGCGTAGGCCCGTGTCGCGCGGCTTCAAAGCATCTTTGCTGCCCGACCGCCTATGTATTGTGGTCGGAAGACCCGTGTACTAGCAACTCAATTCCGTGAGAGAGCGCCGGGAGGATCACCGAAAGGGACTCCTGAACACCGCGAACCGAGCCCGGGAGGTTCACCACCAGCGTCGCTCCCACGGTACCGGCGACCCCGCGCGAGAGCATGCCGTGCGGGTTCTCGCCGAAGGTTGCCGCACGCATCGCCTCCGCGAGTCCCGGTGCTTCGCGCTCGAGAACGGCCTTCGTGCCTTCCGGTGTGAGGTCCCGGGGTGTGAGGCCCGTGCCGCCTGTGGTGAGAATGAGATCCACCGTCCCCGCAATCTCGGTCAGCGCCGTGGCAACGGAATCAACGCCGTCGGGTATCACGCGGTACTCGAACACCTCGAAATGAACGAACTCGAGCAGGGCGATGGCCGCCGGTCCCGAGCGGTCCTCCGCGGTTCCGGCAGAGACGCTATCCGACACGGTGAGAACTGCGGCTGTCCTGCTACTCACGCCGCCACTCCCCCGACCGCCCGCCAGACTTCTCGAGCAGCTTGACGGCTCCGATCTGGGAACCCCGGTCAACGCCCTTGATCATGTCGTAGAGGGCGACGGCACCGACAGCTGCTCCGGTCATGGCCTCCATCTCGACTCCCGTCTTCGCGGTCACGGTGGCTGTGACCGCGATGACGGCACCATCCGGGGTTGGCACGATGTTCACCGACACGGATTCGATCGGGAGCGGATGGCACAGCGGAATGAGCGATGACGTTCGTTTGGCACCCT
This sequence comes from uncultured bacterium, assembly GCA_965602815.1. Lineage (GTDB taxonomy): Bacteria > Actinomycetota > Acidimicrobiia > Spongiisociales > UBA5794 > JAHEEL01. The sequence continues at coordinate 12,621 of CBFDAN010000009.1, read as the reverse complement.
GAATGGCGGCGATCCGTACGGTTGCCACGGCGTCGCCCTTCGGGAGGTCATCGGCGAACAACCGCTCACGTGTAGCGCGACTCATGAGGACCGTTGCTTCGGCCACAGCCCTGCGGGCGGTCGGCGCCTTGTCCCCAACATCGACCATCCTCACGTTCCCGGCCTCGTCCATGTGGCTCAGTTCATCGGTCACCGAGTGCCTCCTCGCGGCTTCTTGCTTCGGGCCAGTGGATCATTTCCAGTTCAACCGTACCGCCCGGCTCGACCCGACCAACACCAACTGGGACGACGGCGAGGGCATCGGCAAACGCCAACGCCGAGAGCACGTTGGATGACTGACCCCCGGATGAGCGAGCGTGCCATCGCCCGTCGCTGTCACGACCAGTGGTGACACGAACGAACACGTCCTTCTCCGGATTCGTGTTGATCCCGTCACCCAGGCTCCCGGGAACCCGGTCGCGAAAGAGGCGGTCAGCGCCCATCATGGCCAGGAGGGCCGGCCGCACAAGCTGTTCGAAGGAGACGAACACAGAGACCGGATTGCCGGGAAGACCAAAGAAGGGGATGCCATCCACCGTGCCGAACCCGAGAGGTTTTCCGGGTTGCATGGCGATCTTCAGGAAATCGACGCTGCCGCGGTCGCGAAGGGTGAGCTTGACGACGTCGTAGGCGCCCATCGACACCCCTCCGCTCGTCACCACCACGTCGGCGCCCTTGGTGGCGTCATCGAGCGCGGCCTCGAACGACCCCGGCGAATCCCCGACGATCCCGTAGTCACGCACTTCAAGGCCGAGATCGGTCAGCAGACCTCGCAACAGGGTTCGGTTGGAGTCACGGATCGCGCCCGGTTCGAGCGTCCTGGTGGAGGGTGGGACCAGCTCGTCACCGGTCGACATCATCGCGACAACCGGTCGGCGCCGTACAACGGGGCGGGCACCCATCGAAGCAAGAACCGACACGTGGGGCGGCCGAAGGCGTAGTCCGGATTCGAACACCAGCGATCCGGCCCGCACACTCCCGCCGACCGGCCGGACGTGATCGCCGACCGTCGCCGGTTCCAGAATCCGGACTCGCCCGTCCGAGATCACTTCGGTCACCTCGACCGGGACAACGGCGTTGGCGCCGGGAGGGATCGGCGCACCGGTCATGATCCTCGCAGCGGTGCCTGCTGTGACCGTTGCCGAGGAAACCGATCCGGCGGCAACATCATCGATGACGTCGAGTTCGATGGATGGCCGGTCGACATCCGAAGCGACAACGGCGAAACCGTCCATCGCAGCGTTCTCGAATCCCGGGAGGTCCTCAGGTGCAAAAACGTCTTCGGCCAGAACCGAGCCGACGGCATCTTCGAGTCCAACTTCAATGGCATCCAGCCGCGGCACACTTTCGAGAACTTCAGCCTGCATGTCACCGAGGGGCCTCATCATTCAGCGACCGTTCTCTCCGACCCGGCGGCCAGCCTGCGGATGTTCGGAGCGTGGCGAGCGACGACCAGCACGGCGATAGCTCCTGCCCACGCGAGCGCCCAGCCTCGATAACCCGAAAGGGCGAGGCCTGGAACGTACAAGACCATTGCGCCGAGCGACGCGACCGACGCCACCTTGAAGACGAGTGTCACGATCAGCCAGAGGACCGCGAGCACGAGGCCGAAGATCGGGGCCAGGTATACCGCGGCCCCGATTGCCGTCGCCACACCTTTGCCGCCGCGGAATCGGTACCAGATCGGAGCGATGTGTCCGAGCACTGCGAAGAACGCACACGCGACCGCCAGTGTCTCGGGTGACATCGCACTATTGATCGCCCCGGGCCACGCCGCTCCGATCGCGGCAGCCACCGCACCTTTGGCCCCGTCGCCGAGCAAAACAAGCGCAGCGGGGCCCTTTCCGACCGAGCGCAGGACGTTCGACGTGCCCGGATTGCCACTCCCGACGCTGTAGATGTCGACGCCGAGCACCCGCGGAACGATGACTCCGAAATCGATCGAACCGATGAGATAGACAATCACGAAGGGGATCAGAACATCCACTGAGAGAAGTTTATGCGACCAGCGGCGCGAAGAACCTTCCGAATTGACGAACAACGCGCAACAATGGGAGCGATCCCTCTCCGCGGATAACCGAACGCAGGCCCCCCACCATTCCCCCTGCTTGCGTAAGGCGACCGCGGGGAGGGGTCATTGACCGAACCCCTTCCATAGGTCGCCGAGACTCGATACATTCGATTGGTGTTCTGGCTGACTCGGCCTCCCTACCTGCGATGGGCAGCCGCCGCCGCGGTGGTTGTGGCCGCGTTCCTGTGGGACCTGAGGGGCAGTAGCGCTGTCCTCTATCCCTTCGCTTCAACCGCAATCGCTGCCGGGGCTGCGATCACCGAGACTTCCATCGAGTGGCGCCCCATCCCGGAAGGCACGATGACGCTCCCCGACCTCAGCGATCCGGTTGCCGCCCGACACCTCCCAGAAGGAGAACCGATCGTTCCGTCGGCCGTATCCGGTGCCACGCCGGTCCCAGAAGGATGGTGGTCGGTGCCCGTGCCGCTCCCGGCCACCGCCGTGCCGGGCACAGCGGTGCACCTCGTCGAAGCCACCTCCGGTTTCGAAACCGACGGCATCATCATTGTGGCCGGGACCCACGACGTGCTGTCGTTTGACGAGTCGGGGCTGGTTGCCGTTCCACCGGAGGCTGCAACCTTGATCGCCATCGCGGCGCGTGAGGGATCTCTGGTCATACTCCTTGAGCCGTAGCGCGCTCCTAGTCTCTCCCCAATGCTGAACGCCATCCTGTGGGGAGTAATTCAAGGGCTCACCGAATTCCTTCCCATCTCCTCGAGCGGACACCTCGTGCTCATCCCCGCCCTGCTGGGGCGGGACGGTCCCGATCTCGCGACGTCGGCGATGCTCCATCTGGGCACACTCGTCGCGGTCGTCGTGTACTACCGCAAGGATCTTGCCCGTATGGCCCGTTTCGATCGGGCCGGACGACGCATGATCACGATCATCGTCATCGGCACGATTCCGGCGGTCATCCTTGGCCTGGCGTTCGAGAGCAAACTGGACGAACTCACGGAGCGGCCGTCGGCCGTCGCCGTGATGCTGATCGTCACCGGCATCATCCTGCTCGCAACGATGCTGCTCCGACCGGGTGACCGGACCACCGAACAACTCACTCCAACCGACGCGGGGCTCATCGGCCTCGCTCAGTCGTTCGCGCTTGTCCCCGGCGTCTCACGGTCGGGTATGACAATCTCCGCCGGTCTCGCCCGCGGAATGAAGCGAACCGAGGCTGCACGTTTTGCGTTCCTCCTCGGCATCCCCGTGATTGCCGGCGCCGGCCTTCTCTCGGTCGCGCGGGCCGTCTCGGACGGATCGGGGATCACTACAGCGACCGTCGTCGGAATGGTGGTGGCGGCTTTCACCGGCTACTGGGCGATCGCGTTTCTCCTCCGCGTCATCGCAAAAGCCGGCCTCGCCCCCTTCGGGATCTACTGCATCGCGTTCGGCGCACTCGCGCTGGTGGCATTGTGAGACAACAGTTCAAGCCAGCAATCGGGCACGGAGAGCTCAGCCGCCGTATGCGCTGCTGATCCTCAACTGCTCTGCGATGTGCACGTTCACGAGGGCTGGGACACCACTGTCCTGTGCCCGTTCGAGGGCTGGTCGGAGCTCTGCGGCTTCTTCTACGAACTCGCCATAGCCGCCGAGTCCTTCCACCATGAGGTCGTAGCGTCGCACCCCGAGGTCGGACGCCACCATTCGCTCGGGATACAGCATGCGGTGGATCGCCTTGATGTTGTTCCAAGCACCGTCGTTCCCGACAACCCCAACCACAGGCATCTCGTGGCGAACCAGCGAGTCGAACTCCATTCCGTTGAATCCGAACGAGCCGTCCCCGTAGACGATGCCGACCCGTGCATTCGGTTCGACCGCCTTGGCTGCAAGCGCGAACGGCGCACCGACGCCGAGGCATCCGAACGGCCCTGGATCGAGGAGGCCGCCGGGTCGGCTCGTCCGAAGCCACTTGGCAGTGGTTGAGACGATGTCCCCGCCGTCGGCGGCGACGATGGCATCGTCTCCGAAGAACTCTGCGACTTCCCGGGCAAAGCGCTCGGGGTGGACCGGCCCTCCACCAACTGCTGCCAGTTCCTCCGCGGCGGTCTGCTTGGTCCGCTCGATCCCGGCGATCTGCTCGAGCCACTCCCCTCGACCGGACCCCTCGACACGGTCGGCGAGTTGGGCGGCCACTGCTCCTGGGTCGGCGACAACTCCGATCGCGGCTGGACGGTTCCACCCCACCCGAGACGGCTCGGCGTCGATCTGAATCACCGCCGCGTCCTGAGCGACCTTGGCGCCGTACCCGGTGCGAAAGTCCCAATCCACGCCGAGGGCCAGTACGACGTCCGCCGACCGAAGAGCGTCGGATCGGGTTCGTTTCCCGAGCAGGGGATGGTCCCAGCGGAGGGTGCCACGGGCGAGGCTGTTCAGGTAGACCGGTGCCTGCATGGCCTCGACCAAACCGTTGAGCGCGCCAATCGGATCACCGAAGCGACTCCAGCGATATCCGGTGCCTGCGAATACGACCGGGCGTTCGGCCCGGTTGAGTAGTCCAACGATCTCGACAAGGGCATCGTCATCGAGGCCGGCCGGCCGATTGGAGCGATAGCCGGACGGCCATCCGATGGCGTCCTCCTCGACCGTCTCTGCCTGCACGTCCCATGGGACGTCCAAGAACACGGGTCCGCCGCGCCCGGAGTACGCATGACGAGAAGCCGTTGCGATGTACTCAGGAAGTCGCGAAGTGTCATACGCGGTGGCCGCCCACTTCGTGATCGAGTCGAACAGCCTGGGATGATCCATCTCCTGAAGACCACCACGAAGGTTCTCCGTTGTGAGATGGCGCCCCCCGATCAGAAGCACAGGACTGTTGGCGAACCATGCGTTCGCGATCCCAGTGACCGTATCGGTGACGCCTGGCCCTGCGGTCGCGACCACAACACCGAGCCGACCGGTCAAGCGGGCGTATGCATCGGCGGCATGAGCCGCCGCCTGCTCGTGTCGCACATCGACGACGCGGATCCCCTCCTCGACACAGCCGTCAATGATCGGAAGGATGTGGCCTCCCGTGAGTGCGAACACGGTGTCGACACCCTCTGCTCGCAGAGCTCGTGCGATCGCCCGGCCACCGTGGATCTTCGCCATCGTGCACTCCCGAGTCGCGTAGCGGCCATTCTGGTCGATGGAAGCATTCGGCAAACCGGCCCGATCTCCCAATTAGCCCACGAGATGGGCATACTTCCCCGCCACGGCCTCGATCGCGAAGGCACCGGAGAGGACGACGATGTTCAAACGCAAGACAAAAGCCCGCAAGATCCATCGCCTCAACGAGTTGCAGCCGATGGTTGCCTCGGGGCGCCCGGTGCTTATCAACTTCTTCCAGGTCGGCTGCGCACCGTGTCAGGTGATGGACGGAATCGTCAACGAACTGGCCCGCGAGTACGGCGAGACGGCCCACGTCGTCAAGGCCGACATCGGCAAGGTGCCGGGAGCCATTGAGAAGTACAAGATCCGGTCGACGCCCACGACCGTCGTGATCGCACGGCCTCCGGAGAAGATGTCGAAGAAGGCTCGCAAGAATGTGCAGGGCACGAAGAAGCGGACCGCGGCACGGCCGACCCAGCGTTGGCGCGCATCCGGCCTCGTGATGAAGGATCAACTCCAGCGGGTGCTCGAATCCAACGGCGCACACCGGGCAGAAGCCTGACGGCTACCCGTAGTCGTAGAACCCTCGCCCTGCCTTCCGACCAAGTAGTCCGGGCTCGACCATCCGCTTCAAGAGCGACGGCGCCGCATACTGTCTCAGATCTCAGATCTCAGATCTGCCTACGCATGCCCCGGAGGTTTCGGGATCGAGGCGAACGCCTGGCGCCGCGCCTCGATGATCTCGTACCCGATTTGCTCAATGCTGTCCATGAGCCACAGGTAGGCCGCCTTGCCGGGGCGGAAGTCTGCCTCGGCCATCCCCTGAATCCGTCCCTGCTGCTGAAGTTGCTTCACGCGACGGTGGTTGTCGACGGGATCCAGCGTGTACACGCCGAGGGTCTTGCCGCCGCTCTGATTGAGGATCGAGAAACACGGCACATCGGATGGACCGTCGGCGATATAGACCATGTGACGGAGCGGCACCCGTCGCTCTTGTTCCCCGATCCTGGCGTTGACATCCACACTCGAATTGCGATTGATGCCCTTGTTGATCTCGAAGAGCGCCCGGGTCTTGGCGGTGTTGTCGATGGTGTACCCAAGGTGGCTCACCGACGACGGAGCCGAAGCAACAGGGAGTTGATCGAGGTATCCGGCCGGCGCGGGAGTCTCGATGAGCGTGTTTGCCCACACGCCGTCGACGTGATCTGCGAAGACGCTGCCCTCGATCATCGGCAATATCCCCGTCGACACGATGTAGTGCTCAACCGTGATGCCCTCAGCCGCGAACTCCGGGATGTCGGTGACACGTTGGCGTGTCTCCTCGAGGAAGTCGGGCATGCCGGGGGCAGGAACTAGCTCAGCGCCAAGTTCGAACAGTCGCTCGTTCGTCAGCTTGTCGAAGATGCCCTCGCGAACATAGGTCAGAAGGTGCCCGAGGTAGGCGATGTCTCGCTGGATCCGGATCCCCTGCCGGTGGTAATACTCGGGGAGTCCGTCGACCTCGGCCCAGAAGACGGCAGGATCGACGTCGTATTTCTCGAAGATGGGGTCCTGCATGTTCCCCGGGATGAGCGTTCGGTCGAAATCCCAGACCAAAGCAATGACCGTCTGGGTGTATAGGGGAACCGGCATGGCTCTGAGGTTAGGACTTCTGCGGACGACGGGGCGAGCCCATCAAGCCGTCTCGAAAGCCCCGAACGCGATCCTGTCCTCGGATACCCACCAGCCCTGGAGAACGCACGGTGTGCCCCGAAGCCCCTCGTGTGCCTCGCCGAGGCGATCGAGCGCGACGAGGACAATCGTGGAGAAACCCTTCACTGCGAGTGCCCAGGCAGCCGGAGCGATCGCGGCGGCATCAACATCGGCGTCTAGGACGATCTCGACAGCCCGATCGGCTGCGCCAACCACAGCACGGAGCGCGCCGAGATCGGATGGCACGGAGAGAAGTTCAGCTAGGGGCATCTCGGTGGCCAGGTCGCAGCGTCGGGCGTAGACGTCGAGCGTCGCCTCCGCCACGCGATCAACATCGGTGATCGCCGATTCTTGTACTGCTACCGCCATGAATCCCCTCCGTGTATTACACGAGTGTAATTCGTTGGAGCCCTTGAAGCAAAAGGAATTCGGCATTGGCGGGGCGAGACGAATCGGCGGCCCGAGGATCATGATCGGCCCGGTGGCCGGGACAGGATGGGGCGGAGCCATCCTCCCGGCCTGCCACACGGGCCGGCCGGGGCTATCGTCTCGATTCGTCAAGGAGCATCAGATGCAGCGCGAACTCATCAAACACGTACTCGAACGAGAGGACTTCGGCACCACCGTCACCGTGGCGGGCTGGATCAGAACACGTCGGGATTCGAAGGGCGGCTTCTCGTTCATCGAACTCACCGACGGGTCGACCATGACCGGCCTCCAAGTCATCGCCGACAACGAGCTGCCCAACTACGAAACCGATGTTCTCAGCCTCACCATCGGAAGCTCGGTCCGGATCACCGGCACGCTCACCGAATCACCTGGAAAGGGCCAGCGTGTCGAGATCAAGGCGACCGAAGTCGAGCCGTTCGGTCTAGCCGACCCTGAGACCTATCCCCTCCAGAAGAAGCGAGTTTCATTCGAGCACCTGCGAGAGATTGCGCACCTGCGGCCGCGTACGAACACGATCGGAGCCGTGGCTCGGGTTCGGAACGCTTTGTCGTACGCGACCCACCGGTTCTACCAGGACCGCGATTTTCTGTATCTCCACACCCCGCTGATCACCGCGAGTGATGCCGAAGGTGTCGGCGAGATGTTCCGAGTCACCACGCTCGATCCGGCGTCGCCGCCTCGCACGGAGGACGGCGCCGTGGACTACTCGCAGGACTTCTTCGCTCAGGAGGCATTCTTGACGGTGAGCGGCCAGCTGAGTGCCGAGGCGTACGCCCTCGCCGTCGATCGCGTGTACACGTTCGGCCCTACCTTCAGGGCAGAGAACTCGAACACACGCCGACATCTCGCGGAGTTCTGGATGATCGAACCCGAGATGGCATTCGCCGACATCAACGACAACAGCGATCTGGCAGAGGACTACGTGAAGTATCTCGTTCGGTATGTGCTCGACCACAACGAGACAGACCTCGAGTTCTTCAACGAGTGGGTAGACGAAGGGTTGCTTGACATGCTGACGTCGGTGGCCGACAGCGACTTCGAGCGGATCACGTACTCCGAGGCTGTCGACATCCTCACGAAGGCAGACGAATCCTTCGAATTTCCTGCCGCGTGGGGCGAAGACCTGCAATCGGAACACGAGCGGTATCTGACCGAGCAGGTGTTCCAGAAGCCGGTGATCGTCGTCGACTTCCCCTTCGATTTCAAAGCCTTCTACATGCGGCGCAACGATGACGAGAAGACCGTGGCCGCCATGGACGTACTCGTCCCGGGAATCGGAGAGATCGTCGGCGGGAGCCAGCGAGAGGAGCGTCTCGATGTGCTCGCCGACAGCATGCGGATCAAGGGAATGGACGAGAAGCACTATTGGTGGTACTTGGACCTCCGCCGCTTCGGCAGCGCCCCGCATGCGGGGTTTGGGTTGGGGCTCGAGCGGGTCGTTCAGTTCACGACGGGGATGCAGAACATCCGCGATGTCATCCCATTCCCGCGCACACCGCGCAACGTGGAGTTCTAGCTACGGGGCGGACACCACGTAGTCGTCCGTGTCGTCGTCCCAGAGGAGGTCGACGTATCCGCTCGCGGCAGCCGCTTTGACGAATTGGAGGAAGCCGGAGTAGCCGAGCGCCTTCTCGGAGAAGTCGCTGTCACGCTTGCGCATCTCGTTCTTGAGCCCGGAGAGCGCTACGACCGACCCAGTAGATCCGAGCTTGGCGACCGCATCGTGGAGGAGGCCGAAGCCGGCTTCCTCTCCCCTGCCGGACTTTGGAAAGCGAACGGCCGGATCGCCCTGCGAGTCTTCGTAGTCGAGTTCCACAACCCCTCGGTCCGCCAGGTGCCTCATGAGCTCCCCGAAGGCTCGGAAGCCGTAGTCGGTCTCGGTGAAGGTGGAATCCTTGCGGAGCAGCGCCCGTTTGAGGCTCGATGCCCGGACGTCGCCGTTCCCGGCGCGCGTGAGTCCGGCCAGCGTTGGGACGATGAGGGCATCGGGTGACTCGGTCGTCGTCGGAGTGGGCTTCTCAGCCTTTGGACGTTCCTTCTTCGGCTTGCGATCGGGAACGTCGACTCCCGAGAGGTTCTCGTAGAAGAGGAACTCGTCGCACGCAGCCGGGAGCAACTTCGAGGTGGATGCTTTCAACCCGACGCCGATGACTCGTCGGTTCAACTCGCGAAGTTTGTGAACCAGCGGAGTGAAGTCAGAGTCCCCGGTGCAGAGAACGAACATCGTCACGTAGCCGCGCTCGAAGGCGAGTTCAACGGCATCGACGGCCATCTTGATGTCGGCAGCGTTCTTTCGAACCGCGCCCTTGCGTTGCGGGATTTCGATCAGCTCGATCTGGTTCTCCGTGAGCATCTGGCGGTCCTTCTCGAAGTAGGTCCAGTCGGCGTAGGCCCGACGAACAACCACGCGGCCGCGTTCGGCGAGAGCGTCTGCGACGGGCTTGAAATCAAACTGGATGCCGAGGTCCTCCCGAGCGCCGATCGCTAGGTTCTCGTAGTCAATGAACAGGCCGATGCGTTCTTCTTCCATCCCCGCAGGGTATCAGGCGGCGCCCTCGACGGTTCGCCACTCGTCGAGGTTTGCATCGATCCAGGTGCGACAGCGGTCGAGGATCTCAACCGGTGACTCCCCAACCGCACGGACGATCGGCTCGCCGAATCGGACGCGGACCGGGGCCCCGTACGGGACCGGGTGCATGTTCTTCTGGAACACCCTCCATGATCCTTCGATGACCGCCGGGATGATGGGGAGATTCGGGGCCGCATCCATGATGGCGGCAAGTCCGCCGACTCTGAATTCACCAAGTTCGCCGGTGCGCGAGCGCGTTCCCTCGGGGAAGATCACGACTGATACATCCCGGCGCTCGGCTTCAGAGGCCATCTCCGCGATCGCGTCCATCGCCTGATCCCGGTGGTCGCGGTCGATGAGGGCGTTGCCGCCATACCGCAGGTTGAGCGACACGCTTGGAAGTCCGCGAGCGAGTTGCTTCTTCGCAACGTACTTCGGATAGTTGCGGGGCAGCAATCCGCCGAAGATCGGCACGTCGTACATCGACTGGTGGTTCGAGACGAAGATGTAGCCGGATGTAGGAGAGAAGCCGGAGGTTCCCTCGGTCACCACCTTGATTCCTGCGATCCTGAAGACACCGATGAGGGTCCGCTGCAGACCGGCCATGACCTTTTCGAACGGCCGTTGCCCGAACGGGAGCGCGGCCAGCCCCATCAGGTGGAACACCCCGAGCGTGAGCCCGAATGCTGCGACGGTCGGAATCGTGAAGAGCCAATCTCTGACGCGTTTCATGTTCTTCCCGTTTCGCTCTGCAGGAAGCTGATGAGTGCTTCGTTGACCTGTCGGGGCTGTTCCTGTTGTGTCCAGTGGCCCGTATTGGAGATGGCCGCGACTTCGAGGTTCGGAACCCAGCGTTCCATGCCGATCGCGAGCGTCGGCGGCAAGATCGGATCCCGGTCGGCCGTAATCATCAGGGTTGGCTGGGTGATCGGCGCATTCGCGAGGTATTCGGTGGCAGCGGCGTTGGCATCGATGTTGCGATAGGGGCCGAGGGGTCCGAACAGCCCACCGTCGACGAAGGTGTCGCGGTAGACGGCGAATTCGCCGTCGGTCATGAACGTGGGGTCGGCGGCGATACCGAGGTAGACCGTGCGGAGCCACGCGTCGGGATCGGATTCGAACGCCGCTTCAGTCACGCCGGTATCTTGGAAGGCCAGGACGTACCCGAATCGGTCGGCAAGCTTCTCTCGAATGACCTCGGTGGAGGGGAAACCGGCGCACCAGCCGCGATACGGCACGTTCAGGCTGACAACGTTCTCGACACGCTCCGGATACATGAGCGCCGCCGTCCAGACAACGATGCTGCCCCAGTCATGACCTACGAGCGTCGCTTGCTCGAGGCCGAGGACATCGAGCAGGCCGATCGCGTCGGCAGCAAGGTTCGTCAGCGCGTAGGCGTCGATGTCTTCCGGCTTCGAGGAGTCGCCGTATCCCCGCTGATCGTAGGCGACCGCCCGGAATCCCGCTTCGGAGATGGCGGGGATCTGGTGTCGCCAGGAGTAGGCGAGCTCCGGGAAACCGTGGATCAGAACCACCGGATCGCCGGTGCCTTCTTCGACGGCCGCGAGTTGCACCCCGTTGACGGCGTGGAGCGTTCGGTCCATAAGCTGAGGGTAGTGCGCCGGACCGGATCGCTTCATTCCGCGGTATCGGCAGACGTCGCGGACCGCGGGTTGGAGCCGCCAAATAGGACGTCTACAACCCTGGGTACGCGGTGTTCGCCCGGAATCGTTTTGGCTCGCGTGACGTTTCGACTGCCATGGCACGAGCATCGAAGACCCAACGCCGGAAGCAGAGCCGACGCGACGCCGCGGAGAGCCGCAAGGCGGCAACACGAAGACGCACGCTCCGGAACGTCGCCATCGCGGCGGCCGCCGGAGCGGGGCTCATCGCACTGCTCGTCGTACTGTGGCCGTCGCCACAGACCGGAGATACGAGCGCTGAGGCCTGGGATCTGCCTCAACTCGATGGCGACGGGCGAGTTGCGATCGCCGACTTCGCCGGAACTCCGACCGTCGCCGCGTTCTTCGCTTCGTGGTGCGACGTCTGCGAGGACGAGATCCCGGAGTACCTGGCGGTGTCGCAACAGGTCGGCGACCAGGTCCAGTTCGTCGGCATCGACACACAAGACAACGGCAGCGGTCTCGGCGATGCGGAGAAATGGGGCATCGCAGGGGTGTGGCCGCTCGCACGGGACATCGGCGGAAGGAACGGCAGCGGTCTGAGCACCGGCACCTTCGGAGCTCGAGGATCACCCATGACCGCCTTCTACGATGCAAGCGGCGCCGTCGTCCACATCCAGCAGGGTGGGCTCAGCGGCGCCCAGCTCCTCGCCACCCTCGACCAGCTCTTCGGGATTCAGGCCTAGCCCACCGGCGGCTCCCCCGGAACGAGGAATGACCGCCTCGTGCCGAAGGGGGGACACGGCACGAGGCGGTCGACTCGGACGACCGACGGTTGGGGCCGAACGGTCGTCCGCAGCCCACCGGTCCGAACAGCGGGAGGAAGGAGGGAGAGAGTGCCGCCCTTTCCGGTGAACATCCTGAATTCTCTAGCTCCACACGACGGACAGACATCCAAGAGCCTCCCGAAGTGTGGGGTGAGCGACCGTCCCGGATCGGTCACCGAATAACCTCTCCGATGGTATCGAGAGGCCCAGATAGCGACAGCCTTTTGGGTAGGGGAAGACCCCGATCTAGTCGCCGGTTCTGAACCG
>CBFDAN010000008.1:0-15824 GCA_965602815.1 uncultured bacterium | reverse complement strand
GCGGAACGCGGGGGACCTCAATTGGATCGTCACTAACCGTCACTGCTTCTTCGCCCGGTAGATCAGACTGAGTCGGATCTTCGGGCGGTGGATCAGACTGAGTCGGATCTTCGGGCGGTGGATCAGACTGAGTCGGATCTTCGAGCGGTGGATCGATGGGCGGTGGATCGAGCGTGGTAGTGGTGGTCAATCCGGCGGGGTCGGGCGGTGTTTCATCGTCCGCCGAAGCCGATGGCAAGGCCATGAGGAGGAGGACGATGACAAGCGCCGCCGACAGGGATCCCTTCATCCATCCGAAATCGGTCCTTGGGCCTCGGATCTGTAGGGATTTGCCACGCGCCGGCCGGTCTCGCGCCTACCGAGGACATGCCGATACAGCGAACCGCGTTCACTTTCTCGGATCGCCCAGCGAGGGGTCCTCCGGCGCAACAGCAACGGGCGTCTCGGGAATGCATGGCGTCGGCCTGGGAGGCCGCCGTCTCCGGTCGTCACGATCGTGACGGAGCGCCGTCGGTATCAGACGTAGCCTCACTATCGGGGGGATCATGTTGCACACAGCCGAGTTCCAACGCGTCAGAGCAATCCGCGACGCTTCGACTCCTCGGCAATCGCCTCATCGGAGTAGCGCAGCAGCTCCGGGCTCCAGTCGATCTGCTCAATTGGCGTCTCGGCGACCGCGGCGAGTAGGTCTTCAATCGGATCGCGCAGTGTCCTGGCCCAAGCCCGGCCCCGCGCGCTCGCCTGCAGGCTGAGGGTTGCATCGGCGTTGACGGTGTATACGCGAGCCTCTATTGCCGGATTGGCGCGGCCCCCCTTCTCGCCATAGACGAGCACCACACTCCCGGGCGCGACGTCCTGAATCCCGCCGGTCGCAATGAACTCTCCGTCGAAGGCCCATCCGGTGGCAAGAGAGTCGTCGACGTTGGCAACAACCTTCGCCCAGTTCTTCCGCCGCTCATCCCCAACAAGCGGAATCTCAACAGCAACAGTGGTCGGAACATCCATGCCCTCCGAGGCTAGCCAACGCTATGTGCCCAGGAATCGCGATGTCCAACCGGCGCGGTGATCCCTCGGTCTGAACTGGTCCCACGTCGGAAACCAAAACGTCTTTCAAGTTTCGACCACCAATATGCCGATTCCATGAGGAGGAGGTCAGCTCGTGCGCAGAACCGCGCCCAAGTTCAACACCCATTGGATTCCTGCGGTGTTCGCGACGCTGGTTGTCGTCGTCATGTTCGGCGGATGGGCCATCTCCACCGAGGGACCAGCTCGCTTCGGAGCGGTAGTTGTACTTACCGCGCTTGTTCCTCTCGCTCTATTCGCCGGGGCGCTCGCAGCACAAGGACCCCTCGACCGACGTGCTTCCGAGCTCAACAAGCTGATCGAAGAAGAACAGGTGGCCCGACGTTCACATGACGAGATCTACAGTCGATTCATCAACGAGTTGCGTGCGCCGCTCACCGCCGTCTACGGATTGTCCCGGCATCTCGACGATTCGGGTATCTCAAACACTGCTGAGGCTGAGGAACTCATCGGGATCATCTCGCACGACGCCACCGAGGTTGTGCGGAAGGTGGAGAACATCGCCACGGCAGCCCAAATCGAGTCAGGGGTCTACCGGCCCGTGCCGAGTGCCGTCGATCTCGCTCGGCACGTGCAGCGTATGGTCGACGCGATCGGGAGCTCGCGAATCGAGATCACCGTCGATGCCAAACCGACGATCGTATGGTGCGATCCGGCGGCCGCACGGCAGATTCTCATCAACATCGTTCACATTGCGAGCGACGCCGGAGCGACCACACTGCGATTCGACATCGACGAACGAAACGGCCTCGGGATTGTGTCTGCCACGGATGATCGGATACATCACGAAGCGCGGGAACAGCCCACCGAGGACCTCCTCGGAACAGCAGCGGCTCTGTCATCCCGGATTGTCCCGATCCTCGTCGAGTTCCAAGGGGCGACGATGAACACGTTCCGCAGCCTTGGGTGGACCACCACCGTGATCCAGTTCCCGGCAGCTACCCCTGCTCAGCGATCCGAGGACCTACGGGCCTTGCACGGAGCATCGGTCGCCGCCCCCACGGATTCATCGACGCTCAGCGAATCGAGCCGGATGCCACTCCCAAACGCCGTCCCCCGACAGAGTCGACGAGTGGTTACCGGTCGATCGCAGCGTCCCCTCGGCAACTGACCGACTCAGCCATTTCGGTCGAGCATCGCTTGCTCGAGCGGGCCCTTCCGATGGGTCAGGAATCTCGTCGCCTGGATCGCGAGCAGGGCTCCCCAGAGAGCTGCAACATAGAAGAACCACCACCCGCCACCGTTGAGAACGTCGATCAGCAGGAGCGATGAAACCACGACAGCGTATATCAGGGCGTGCCGCACGAAACGCATGCGGCGACGCACTCGCTTGCGCAACTCCTTCTCGTCGACCGAACGCTGCCTTCCTTCCTCACGCACGGCTCGCTCGACGGCCGCGCGGGAGATACCGACTTCCTTGGCAACGAGCACCAATTGGTCAAGCGTGAGTCCGCTATCGGTCGGATCGTCGACAAGATGGTCCAGGCGCGCGGCGAGGTCGATGATCTCTCCCACTTCATTGCGTGGGAATCGTCGCTCCTGTTGCTGCGCATCCACAAACCGAAGTCTACGGTGCCGCGCCGCTCACTCTTTCGTCAGATCGACGTCGACCACGTCGAATTCGATGAGGTCGACGGAGCAATCCCGGGTGCGAAGGTGTGCTGATCGCCTCTGATAGCGGGAGACACCGGGCCCGTCCGATGACTCACCTCGCGGCGCACGTACATCACCCTTGACGGGCGGTACCTTTGCCAGGCGTCGCATGATGACGTCGAGGTCGGTCTTCATCCGGTCCTCCTCCGGAACGCCCGCCCGCGCCACTTGCACTACCACGGTACTCCACCGAACCGTGATTGAGCGGAATATCCGAAGACAAGAGACAGGAGACTCGAGAAATGAGACTGGAACCGGGTCTCGAGTCTCGTATCTCGATTCTCGGGTCTCGTGTCCGGACTTGCTACTTGCTACTTGCTACTGAATACTCACCCTCATGTACGACGATCTCAAAGCCGCTATCCACGACGGGTTCCCTCAAGCACAAGCTGAACTCGAGGAACTCGTGCGCATCCCGTCCGTCTCCGCTCCAGGATTCGACACGAATGAGGTCCGAAGAAGTGCCACGCGGATCACGGAACTCCTTGAAGAATCCGGCTTCTCCGGGGTCCGACTCCTCGAAATCGAGGGCGCCCATCCGGCCGTCTACGCGGAAATACCTGCGCCGGAAGGTGCGCCGACGGTCCTCCTCTATGCCCACCACGACGTCCAGCCACCCGGACCCGCCGAAGAGTGGGATTCACCCCCGTTTGAACCGATCATTCGCGGTGGTCGCATTCGGGGGCGTGGCGCCGCAGACGACAAGGCCGGCGTCGTCATGCATCTCGCAGCAGTGCGGGCCTTCGGTGGCCACGTCCCCGTTGGCGTGAAAGTCTTCATGGAGGGGGAAGAGGAGATCGGATCCGCGAACCTCGGGGAGTTTCTTGCGACCTATCGCGACCTGCTTGAAGCCGACGTGATCGTGATCGGCGATGCCGGGAACTGGGCCGTCGGCACGCCCGCTCTCACCACATCGTTGCGGGGTCTCGTCGATTGCGTCGTCGAGGTTCGCACGCTCAAGGGTGCCGTCCATTCCGGCATGATCGGTGGAGTCGTTCCGGACGCGATAGTCGCCCTGGCACGTGTGATCTCCTCGCTCCATGACGACGATGGCAGCATCGCAATTCGAGGCCTCATCGAAGGTTCAGGCGGCGACCTCGTTCTCACCGAAGCGGAGGTACGCGACCAAGCCGGGACCGTCGACGGTCTCCAACTCATCGGAGAGGGAACCTTCACCGAACGCCTCTGGTACAAGCCGGCGATCTCCGTCCTGGCGATCGACGCTCCACCCATCAGTGAGGCGATCAATCAACTCGTCCCGGTCGCGCGGGCGAAGGTTTCGATGAGGATCGCCCCGGGACAAGATCCGAACGCCGCGCTCGAAGCCCTGATTGCGCATCTCGAAGCCGCCGTTCCGTGGGGCGCAGAGATGACCATCCAGCCGGGAGCCCTCGGACAGGCGTTCGAGCTCGACGCTTCGGACGACGCGTCCCTTGCGTTCAAGGAAGCATTCCGTATCGCATACGGCAACACCGCCGTGGAGATGGGCGTCGGTGGATCGATCCCGTTCGTCGCCGCTTTCGAGGAGGCATACCCCGAGGCGTCGATCCTCCTTACCGGAGTCATGGATCCGACCAGTCAGATTCACGCGCCGAATGAGAGCCAGAGCCTCGCCGACCTCGAGTCTGGGATTCTCGGCGAAGCGATCGCTCTACGGATGCTCGCCGACTGACCGGCACGGCGACCCCCGGCGTACCCTCACAGCATGGATCGCCGCTCCACCACCACACTCATCATCATTGCCGTGGCCGCCATCGCTGTTGCCACCATCATCTTCGCGCTGCGCGACGAGACGTCGATCGAGACGGCTCCTCCGATATCACAGGTCATCGAAGAGACCCCGTCGTCAATACTGGAACCCACCGACTCGTCGACCGCTCCGTCCTCGACTGCCGCAGAAAAGACGACCACCACAACCACCTCCGCACCTCCGCCAACGTTTGCACCCGGTGAGACCGCCTGTAGTCCCTATCAGTCGATCACCACAGCGGGCGTGGTTGCTTCGCCGGAACTCGTCGAAGCATCTGGGTTGGCTGGAAGTCGAACCCAACCCGGCGTCCTCTGGGCACACAACGACTCGCGGGACGGCGCCCGGGCGTATGCGATCGGGCCAGACGGTGCAGACCTTGGCGGGTTCGACATCGCGGGTGCATTGGCGTTCGATTGGGAAGACATGGCGGCGGGACCGGGGTCGGACGCGGGAACGTCACACCTCTACTTCGGGGACATCGGTGACAACTTCTCGATTCGCGGCGGCCGCATAACCATATACCGGGTTCCGGAGCCCGATCCGAGGACCCTCAGCGGGTCCATCGAGGGAACCGCGGTTCTGGAGTTCATCTACCCGGACGGGACATACAACGCAGAGGCGATGTTCATTGCGGACGACTCGCTCTACATCGTGACCAAGGATACGGAAGAAGCTCGCGTCTACCGCGGCAGCGCAACTCCGTTCGACTCGGGCGTTGAGAGGCTCGAATTCATCACCGCTCTGCGCCTTGGAGCTGAAGTGAGCGGCGCAGACATGTCATGGGACGGCGCCACGATCGCCCTCAGAGGGTATGACTCCGTGTGGCTCTGGCATCGACAACCCGGGGCGACAGTTGCCGAAACCTTCACGACCGAACCGTGCAATGCTCCTGCGCCGGAAGAGGCCCAGGGCGAGGCACTCGCGTTTCTTTCGGACCTGTCCTACGCCACGACAAGCGAAGGAAGCAACCCCGACCTGTTCCTCGTTCCGTTCGACGACTGATCGCGGCACCAATTCGCGAGGACTCACCCTTCATTCCGAATTGTCATCTGCCGATACAAGACCATGCAACCGGCTCAAGATCGCGTTCCGCTCGCGACCGAGCGGACACTGGTCTGGCTCGTCTCGAGTCTCTCAGTTGTCGCAGCGGTGCTCTACGTCCTCGCCGGTTGGTATTCCGGGGATCCGTGGTTCGTGGTCGGCGCCGTCGGGCCGGCGACAATTGGCGCTCTTGGCTTGTTCATGGTTCGGCTCGACAGGGCTCGCCTCTTCCCGCTCCTCCTCGCCACGTCAACAGTGATCGTGCTCGAGAATCAACTTCTCGGTCTCGAAGATGCTGCAAACGCCTCTGTGATCCCCCTCACCATCGTTGGCGTCATCGGAGCATTCTTCGTGCCGGAACGACTGGTGCTGCCATACATCACGAGCTACGCCGCTGTCATGTTCTTCAGCGCGTTCCAATGGTCGCACAGCGATACGAACCTGCTGAACGCGACGATCGCGTCCACGTCGGTGATAGCCGGCGCCTCGCTCGCGGTGTGGGTCCGCAAAGCCTTCGACCAGAGGGAAGAGCTATTCCGCACCCTGTTCCAGAATGCCCCGGTTGCGATGTGGCGAGAGGACTTCTCTTCCGCAGGTGTCGAAATTGATGCCCTTGCCGCTCAAGGAA
This sequence comes from uncultured bacterium, assembly GCA_965602815.1. Taxonomy (GTDB): domain Bacteria; phylum Actinomycetota; class Acidimicrobiia; order Spongiisociales; family UBA5794; genus JAHEEL01. The sequence goes on along the minus strand of CBFDAN010000008.1, from coordinate 9,669 downwards.
TCGGCAACTTCGAGGAATACCTGACTGAGAACCCCGAAGAGGTTCGCCGACTCGCCTCACTCGTCCGGATTGACGACGTAAACGAGGCCGCACTGCATCTCACCGAAGCCCCGGATCGGAGCCTTTTGGTCGGCAACCTCAACATGAGCACCTTCTCTCAAGGGGCCCTCGAGTCGTTCATCCCGCAGTTTGCTGCGATCGCTGACGACAAGGAGAAAACGGTCACTGAGCTCAAGCGAGGCCTCACGGTTACCGGCCACCCGATCGAAGCGATTGTCGTTTGGAGTGCACCCCGGATCGACGGGGCTCTTGACCTCTCGAATGTCACGGTCGCGATCGTGGATATCACCCGCCAGCGCGAAGCCGAACGAGAGCTCGAGAACCTTGTCCGCTCCAAGGACCAGTTCGTCGCGACGATTTCGCACGAGATCCGGACGCCGCTCACGGCGGTCGTCGGAATCACCCAGGAGTTGCGCGATTCAGCGGCCACCATCGAAGAAGACGAGCGCGGTGAACTCCTCGACATCGTCGCCGACCAGGGTCTCGAGGTAGCGCGTATCGTCGAGGACCTCCTCGTGGTGGCACGTTCTGACGCGGGAAACCTCATTGTTGATTCTCGCCCGGTCGATCTCGCGGTCGAAGCAATCAGCGCGGTTCAAGCCATTGATCCGAGTATTCCTGTCGATACAGACGGACCGGCCACGGTCATGGCTGACGCTCGCCGCGTACGTCAAATCGTTCGAAATCTCGTCACAAACGCAAAGCGATACGGCGGGCCCAGTATTCGAGTTGTGGTCGGAGCACAGGCGATGCGTGCTGAGATCGAGGTCCGAGATGATGGCGAACCGCTGTCGCAAGCGAACCGCGAAGCGATCTTTGAGCCGTATGCGCGAGCCGACGGGCATTCGGATGTTCCAGGATCGGTCGGACTCGGCCTCACCGTCTCACGCCGTCTCGCACGCCACATGGGAGGTGATCTCACCTACGACCACGACGGCCAGGAAGCGATCTTCTCTCTCACGCTCGCCCCGGCACCACATCCTGTGCCGGTTTCCTGACGCTCAATCGCCCGCAGATCGGTACGGCAGGTACTCAGGCACCCACATCTCGGCGTCGATCGCCGCCTCCAAATCATCCAACGGATCCGCCACGCCTTCTTCGATCGCCTCTCGGGCTACCGCAATCGCCACTGCGCGAGATACGGAGCGGACATCGCTGATATCCGGGTAGATCTGACCCTGGGCGAGGAGATCATCGCCCACCTGGTCGGCAAGGGCATACGCACCCGCGAGGAACATCCGGTCCGTCACTTCACGGGGTTTCACGGTCACGACGCCAAGCCCAACGCCCGGAAAGATGAACACGTTGTTGGCCTGGCCGATCCGATGCACCACACCCTCGTACTCGACCGGAGCAAACGGACTGCCGGTTCCCACAATCGCCCTGCCATCGGTCCAGGCGAGCGCTGCCTTCGGAACCACCTCGGTACTGCTCGTCGGATTCGACAGAGGGAGGATGATGGGTCGATCCGTGTGTCTGGCCATCTCGGCGACGACGTTCTCCCCAAAAACCCCGGGCGTTCCGGACACACCGATGAGGACCGTCGGTCTCACGTTCCGAACCACATCCGCAAGCGACGGCAGGGGATCGTGCTCATCCCAGTCCGCGATTTCACTCACCGGTGTCGCCAAACGCTGCTTGATATCGGTGAGGTTCCTGCGGTCCTCGAGGACAAGACCCCTGCTGTCGAGAACGTAGATGCGCCCCCGCGCTTCATCGAGATCCATGCCGGCTTCTGCCATCGCGTGGGCGACCTGTTCCCGGATTCCGTATCCCGCCGACCCGGCCCCAGCAATCACCACGCGGTGTTCCGTCAGCTTTCCGCCGCTGTGTCGCGTCGCCGCGATCAGCCCACCGACCACCATCGCCGCTGTCCCCTGAATGTCGTCGTTGAACGAGGGGAGATACCTTCGGTACAGCTCCAAGTTGTGGAACGAAGTGCGGTTTGAGAAGTCCTCCCACTGGAGGAGCGCGTCAGGGAACACTTCCTTCACGGCGTGCACGAACTCCTCGATCAACTGGTCGTATGCCTCTCCCCGCATCCGCGTTTCGCGATAGCCCAGGTACAGGGGATCCTCGAGCAGTTCGGCATTGTTCGTGCCGACATCAATCGAGATCGGGATGCACCGGGCCGGGCTGATGCCGGCGGCAGCGGTGTACAGAGCGAGCTTGCCGATTGGAATGCCGAGGCCTCCGGCGCCCTGATCGCCGATCCCCAGGATCCGCTCGTTGTCGGTCACGACGATCACCGGAGGCTGTTCAACGACGCGTGCCAATAGGAGATCGGCAATCCTCCCGCGATCACGCGGGGTGATGTACATGCCGTGCGCCGTGCGGTAGAGGCGGCTCCAGTACTTGCACGCCGAAGCAACGGTGGGCGTGTAGATGATCGGAACCGTCTCTTCGAGGTTGTCCATCACATAGCGGAAGAACAGCGTCTCGTTACGATCCATGAGGCTGCTGAGATAGATGTTCCGATCAAGGTCGGACACCTTGGCATCCAGCTGCGTGCGCACCCGCAGCAGCTGCTCATCGAGCGTCGGGATGTGATCCGGCAGGAGACCCCTCAGACCGAACGCCCTACGCTCGTCCCGGCTGAAGGCCGCCCCCTTGTTGAGGAACGGGTCGTGCAACAGTGCATCGCCACGCTTCGCAACCGGCAAATACCGTTCGCCGGTCTCGTGGTCGACGAGAGGCCGGAAGTTCATCTATTCCTCCTGAATAGGGCATTGATGGATGGCACCCATCAGAAGCAGCATATTGAACTGGCTATCCGGCTCTCAGGGCCGTTCGGCCGGTTCAGAGACAATCAACACGAATGCGGCATCGGTTACCGTTCCGGCCATGTCGTCGTTCCGAAGATGGATTTCCAACCTGCTCGCGCAGCGAGGGACGGCTGCATTCCTGATCGCCGCACTCATTCTGGGTGTGCTTGTCGGCCTCGGCGCCGCGGTGCTGGTGTGGGCCATCGAGCTCTCACACGTCGCGTTCGGCGCGCTTGACGACCTGCTCGGTTGGGGAAAGTGGTTCATCCTCCTCGCCATCCCGCTCGCCCTCCTCATCTCCTGGGCTCTCGATCGTCGGTTCGGTCCGGGCGTCGCAAGCGGCGGCGTCACCGAGACCATGGTCGCCGCGGGACTCCACGGCGGTTATCTGCCGACGCGGCTGATCCCGACGAAGATCCTCGCAACAGCGGTGACACTCGGATCCGGCGGTTCGGGTGGCCGAGAGGGACCGATAGCGCTCATCGGCGGAGCGATCGGTTCCTCGTTCTCTCGCTACACCGGGTTCGGGCAGGATCACGTCAAGAGCCTTGTCGCCGCAGGGGCGGGGGCAGGGATCGGAGCATCGTTCAACGCACCGATCGCGGGCATGCTCTTCGCGATGGAGGTCATCCTCCGGAGCTTCTCCGTACGCCACCTCAACGCAATCGTCATCACCTCGGTAATTGCAGCGGTAACCGCGCAAACGCTGGTTGGCGACGAGCAGATTCTCACCTCACCGGCGCACGAACTCGAAGATCCCGCCCAGCTCATCCTGTACGCCATCCTCGCACTCGTAGCCGTACTGTTTGGAGTGGTCTTCCTTCGTGTCCTGGCCACCACGAGCGGCTTCCGCCTCGCCGACCGCTTGCCGAAGTGGCTGATACCAGTCGGGGCCGGCCTCGGGGTCGCCGTAGTCGGTCTCATCGAGCCCGATGCCCTCGGAACCGGACAGGAGCTCCTCTCGGACCTGCTGGCCGCCACAAGCGACACGGAGCTCATTTGGTGGTCCCTCTTCATTCTCGCCGGCATGAAGATCCTGGCTACGTCACTGACTCGGGCCGGCGGCGGATCAGTCGGCACGTTCATGGCAGCGCTGTTCATCGGCGGATCCGTTGGGGCCGGTTTTGCCACACTCGTTGATCCGCTCTGGTCCCTCTCAGAGATCGATCCGGGCGCGTTTGCGGTTGTCGGAATGGCTGCCACGTTCGCAGCCGTGGCCCGGGCACCACTCACTTCAGTGATCATCGTGTTCGAAATCACTGGTGACTACGGGCTGGTCTTGCCCCTGATGCTCGGAGCCGCGCTCGCGACCTTCCTCGGCGATCGCCTCCATGCCGACTCTGCATATACGATCCCGCTCACTCGCGCCGGGATCCATCTCCCGACCACGCAGGACATCGACCTCCTCGACACCGTCAGCGTGGCAGATGTGATGACGATCCTCGACGAGGCCGCGGAACCGTCGATGACGATCCCCGAAGTCGCCAACATGTTCGATCGAAATCACCACCACGGCCTCCCGGTGATCGAAGACGGCCGGCTCATCGGTGTCATCAGCCTTGGCGATGTCGAAGCCGTTCACGTTCCGAGCGAGCACGTGTCGGTCGGCGAAGTGATGACTCGGAACCCGATCACCGTCACCCCGGAGCTACCGGTGTCCGCTGCCCTGGCTCGGATGGCATCGTTCGGCCTCGGGCGACTCCCAGTGGTCGATGACGCCGACCCAACGAAAGTCATAGGGATGTTCCGCCGGGAATCTGTCGTCCGCGCCTATCACCACGCCCTCGGCACGGCGACTGGTCGCGAGCTCTACCGAGAGCGAGTTCGACTGCGCTCACAGCCCGGAGCGACGTTCTTCGAGATTGCCATCGTCCGGGCGTCTCCCGTCGCCACGCAGCGCGTGCAGGACATCCCATGGCCGGATGGAGCCATTCTCGTATCGATCCGTCGGGACACGAGCGTCCTGATTCCACACGGCAACACTCTGATCGAACCCGGCGACCGCCTCACGTTTTTCGGAACCGGCGCGGCACGGGTTGATGTCGGCCATCTCACGGAGCCGATCGAAGCACCGACCGGTGATTGGCGGAGCTCGTTCTGACGGACAGGGTTGGCGCAACCGATCGGAGCCGATACATTGCCCCCAATGACCGATCTCCCCATTGTCCCCGTAGTCCTGTCGGGCGGCGCCGGCAGTCGGCTGTGGCCGGCCTCACGGAGCCGGACACCAAAACAGCTTCTGCCGCTGGTCGACGAACGCACGATGTTCCTCACGACCATCCAGCGCACCGACCCCTGCCGACTGCACGGGCTCCGCTTGTTGTCTGCAACGACGATCAACAGTTGGGCATCCGGCGTGAATTGGCGAAGCTCGACCACAGCGATGCGGTGCTGATCCTGGAACCGATCGGGCGGAACACCGCCCCGGCAGCGGCTGCGGCGGCGCTCCACCTGACGGCCGATGGTTCAGACCCGATCCTCTTCGTAATGCCGGCGGATCACGTGATCAGAAACGAAGACGCCTTTGTCGCGGCCGTCGCTGTCGCGTCCGACCTTGCCGACAAGGGCTATCTCCTTACGTTCGGAATCGAACCCACCGGACCGGAGACCGGATACGGCTACATCCGCTTCGGCGACCGACTCGCTGAGGGCGTTCGCAGCGTCGAGGAATTCCGTGAGAAACCCGATGCCACGACGGCTGAGGCATATCTCGCAAGTGGTCGCTATCTCTGGAACAGCGGCATGTTCATGTTCCGAGCATCCCGATTCCTCACCGAACTCGAGGAATACGCCCCGGAAGTTCTTGCAGCGGTACGGCTCGCCGTCGCCGGCGCCGACTACGACGACGCAATTGTGCGCCTCGATGACGCAGCATTCGCCGCCTCTCCTTCGATCTCAATCGACTACGCGGTGATGGAGCACACCGCATCAGCCGCAGTCGTCCCTATCCACACGGGCTGGAGCGATGTTGGATCGTGGGCTGCGCTCTGGGACCTCGGACAACACGACGCCCTCGGGAATGTGGTCATGGGCGACGTCGAGATCGTCGATGTGCAGAACAGCTACGTGCGCAGCAGTGGTCGTCTCGTTGCAGCGATTGGTCTCGATGGTGTGGTCATCGTCGACACTCCGGACGCGACGCTCGTCGCCCGCCGAGATCGATCGCAGGACGTCAAGACCATCGTCGATCGACTCAGAGCGCAAGGGCGGGCGGAAGTGGAAACCGACGGGTCCGAGGAGCGCGCGTGGGGGTCTTTCGTTTCCGTCGGTGAAACCACCGGTTCGCACGTCCGCCGTCTCGAAGTCAACCCGGGAGGCTCGCTCCCGGTACTCAAGCTTGAACATCAATCGACGCACTGGATCGTCACCAAAGGGGCGGCCCGTATCTTCGTCGACGAAGTCCTGACTGAGGCACCGGCGGGGTCCTCGGTGGGTGTTCCTCCCGGGGTCGAATGCCGTCTCGAGAACGGCTCAACTACCGAGGCGCTCAAGCTGGTCGAGGTGACGGTCGATATCGGTATCGAAGACGCCCCCGGGAGAGAAAGATGATCTTTGCGGCAATTGCAGCCACGCTGATAGCGGTAGTCGTGGCATTTGTGTTGATCTCGAATACGCAGAGCAAGCGGAAGAAGGAGGCGATCGCTGACCTCGACCGAGAGCGCGAAGCTCTGAAGACACTCGACATACTCGAACTCGTGAACGAGGAGGTCGAGGAGACGGGCATCGGCAATCTCCCGGGAGCCACGGGCATCGACCAGACCGTGCTCCTCAAGGTCTGGAAACGCGATCGCGGCGACTGTGCCGAGGGGCAAGGCTCGTTCGTTGTGGAGGACGGCACCGTGCCGGAAGAAGCCACTGCAGACACGCTGAGATTCGAGTGCGGTGACGATCCGTCGGCGTGAAGATGGCGCACTCCGCGCCACCGACCCGTTGCTGGGTAGCTGAGGAAGTCAAGAGAGCAAGGACACAACGCCGGCCCCGGCCTGCTGTTCTTTCTTTGTCTCGTGTCTCGTGTCTCCTGCCCTACTCCTGATCCGACCCGATCTGATCTAGTACAAACGCCAGGACAAACGCTTCATCCTTCCACACGTCGTAGCGGCCCGACCGAGCGAAGTGACCGGCACCCATCTCAGTCTTCAGGAGCACAGGGCGGTCTCCGATCGGCAACGTTCGCAGCTTCGCCGTCCACTTCGCGGGCTCCCAGTACTGGACGCGTGGGTCGTTCAGCCCCGCGGTGATCAGCAGAGCCGGGTAGTCACCGTTTGTGGTGTTCTCGTACGGGGTGTACGGACGGATCCACCCGTATTCCTCCTCGATGTTCGGATTGCCCCATTCCTCCCACTCCACAATGGTGAGCGGCAGGGTCTCGTCGATCATCGTGTTCACAACATCGACGAAGGGGACCTCAGCGACCGCTGCTCTGAACCGCCCCGGATCGAGGTTGATGGCCGCACCAACCGTGAGTCCGCCTGCGCTGCCGCCACGCACCGCCACCCGCAGCGGATCTCCGTACCCGGCTTCCGTAAGGTGCCGCGTCGCCTCAACCAGGTCGGTGAACGTGTTCATCTTGCTGGCGAGCTTCCCGTTCTCGTACCACGACTTCCCCATCTCACCACCACCGCGAACATGAGCAATCGCGTAGACAACCCCTCGATCGAGCAGGCTGAGTCGCGGTATGGAGAACCGGACCGGCATCGAGATCTCATAGGCGCCGTAGGCGTAGACGAGCAGCGGTGCGCTGCCGTCGACCGGCGTGGTGGCGCTGCGAACAACGGAAATGGGGATCCGAGCGCCATCTTGGGCGGATGCCCACACTCGCGCGGCCACGTAGTCCGACGGGTCGTAACCACCGAGCACCGGCGTCTTCTTCAGCACGGTGCGTGTCCCGGACACCACATTGTGGTCGACAACCGATGCGGGCGTGACCGGTGATTGGTAGCCGTACCGCAAGAGATCCGTCTCGAATTCGTAGTTCGCGCCCGGTACCACGTCGTACACCGACTCGTCGAAGCCGAGGTAGGAAGCAGGTCCGCCCTCTGGATCGACAATGAGGACCGCGGGGAGGCCGTCGTGCCGCCCCCACACGACGATGTGGTCGGCGAAGCAGTCAGGGGCCTCGAGTTTCGACCCCGGGGCGTGAGCAACCACCACGGTCGGTTCTCCACCGGCGACCGGGACGCGAACTAGTTGCCCGTCGTCAGCATCGTCGTTCGTCACGATCCAGAAGTCGTCGCCACGATGATCAACCGCATACTGGATACCGTCGACACGAGGCAGAACGACGGAAGGTTCCGCCTCTGGATCACCTGCAGGTATGAATCGAACGTCGCTCGTGATCGCCGATTCCGCCCCGATGAAGACGAACCCACCGCTCCGAGATCGCCGCACCAACAGGTAGAACCGATCGTCGTCCTCCTGATACACCAGTGCGTCGGTGGATCGATCAGAGCCGAGCCGATGCCGCCAGACCTGCCACGGCCGCATCGCGGCGTCGGTGGTGGTATAGAAGTAGTGGAGCGAATCGGAGGCCCACGCCCCGCCGTAGTAGGTGTCCGGAATCTCGTCGGCGAGATCGGTGAGTGTGGCGGTGTCGCGGAACCGCGTTGCATACCGCTCCCCACCATCGACATCGATGCTGTATCCCATCGTCGCGGCGTCCGGTGCGACCGAGAAGTTCGCGAGCCGGAAGTAGTCGTTCCCCTCGGCGGCGGCATTCTCGTCAAGGAGTACGGTCTCTTCGCCATCCGGACCGCCGACCATCCGGACCCATAGCTGGTACGGCCGGCCCTCCTCGGTGCGGGTCGAGTACCAGTAGTCGCCTCGCTTCGCAGGAACAGCCAGGTCCGTCTCCTGGGTTCGCCCCTTGATCTCATTGAAGATCTCCTCACGGAGCGGCGCCAAGTGATCGGTCATTGCCTCCGCATAGGCGTTCTCAGCCTCGAGATAGGCGATCACTTCGGGGTCCTCGCGATCACGCATCCAGGAGTAATCGTCGGTGACGGTGTCTCCGTGAAGGTGTCGTTCTGTTGGTCGGCGTGCGGCAATCGGTGGCTCCATAGAGCGCGACCCTACCCATCGTCGGCACTACCGCGTACGCGGTTTGGCTAGCCTCGTCCGGCATGAACGTTGTTGCAGTTTTCGGAGGCTCATCCCCACGCCCCGGCGACGCCAGCTACGACGTCGGCATTCGTTGTGGCAGGCTGCTCGCAGAGGCGGGATACGCGGTGGCAACGGGCGGATACGCCGGTCAGATGGAGGCCGTCTCGCTCGGCGCCCGGCACGCCGGCGGACGGGTCATTGGCGTAACCGTTCCCGACGTGTTCCCGGACCGTCCGGGGGGAAACGAGCACCTGACTGAGGAGACTCGGGCAGCCACGCTCTTGGAACGTATCCATGAAATGGTCGACCTGTCGGTCGCATCGATCGCCCTGCCCGGATCGCTTGGAACGGCGACCGAACTCCTCGTTGCGTGGAATCTCGCCTATGTGGCCCGATTCACGAGCGCCGTCCCGAAGCCGGTCATTGCTGTAGGAGACCAATGGCGGCACCTCGTGCCGCTCCTCACCGCGGAGCTCGAGACCGATGGTTCGCTGGTAGCCCTGGTGGACACTGTCGACGAGGCCGTTGTGGCCGTATCGTCGACCGTCGACGATCGATGATCGATGATCGAACTCGAGAACCTGACCAAAACCTTCCCCGGCTCCACGGAGCCCGCGGTCGACCGCCTCAGCCTCCACGTCGACCGGGGCGAGATCGTCGTCTTCGTCGGACCGTCGGGATGCGGGAAGACAACGACACTCAAGATGATCAACCGCCTCATCGAGCCAACGTCGGGAACCATCAA